>JAGXIO010000089.1 GCA_024635555.1 Saccharicrinis sp. | reverse complement strand
GTTGATCCGGAATATGATTTGATTTACATTTTTCTGTCGAACCGGGTTCATCCCGATCAGTACAATAAAAAGCTGATTACCGATGGGGTGCGCACCAATATTCAATCGGCCATTTACCGCTCACTGCCTGAGTATTGGGAGAATAAAAAGGAAATAAAGAAATAATGTCGTTTTTTGCAGGATATGTTTTTGTTGGTAATCTATCATCAGTTCTTAGCTCCTAGCTCCTAGGTCTTAGCTTTTAGTTCTTAGTTGTTAGCTTTTAGTTTTTAGTTCCTAGTTCCTAGTTTTTAGTTCCTATTTCCTAACCCCAATTCCTAACTCCTAATTCCTAGCGATTAGCCACTAGCTATCAGCTATTCTCCATCAGCCATTAGCCATTAGCTTTCCACTTTCCGCTATTTTTTCCTTGCATTTCTATTAAATTTTATCTAAATTGGTATTCTTATCAAATAAGAATAATTCTCATATAGGATTTAAGGACATGAATATTCAGCAAGATGAATTACGGAATAAGCTATCGGAGGCAGGGTTGAAGGTAACTCCGCAAAGGGTGTTGATATTAGAGGCCATTTACACCTTAAATAATCATCCTACCGCCGAAAATATATTAGAATACATCTCAAAGTCGAATCCTAACATAGCCACCGGAACGGTATATAAAGTGCTGGATACTTTGGTGCAAAAAAACTTGATTAGGAGAGTAAAGACCGATCGCGATGTGATGCGCTATGATGGTATAACCGAAAAGCACCACCATTTATATTGTAATAAATGCGATATAATAGAGGATTATAACGATGCTGAACTAGATGAGTATTTGATGGGATATTTTAAGAAAAAAAAACTGAAAGGCTTCGAGATAGATGATATTGTACTACAGATAAGAGGCACTTTTCACAAATGTTAATTTACGCATACCCAGAAATAACAAACTAGTATTAACCAATTAAAATTAGAAACATGGAACAACAAAATTTAGAGCAAGAAGTGGTGAACATGCCACGTATTGGCGATGCAGCACCGGAATTTAAAGCCATTACTACCCAAGGCGATATTAACTTTCCTAAGGATTATGCAGGCGACTGGGTGATTTTATTTAGCCACCCTGCCGACTTTACCCCCGTGTGTACCTCGGAGTTTATGACCTTTGCCACGATGCAAGATAAGTTTGAAAAAGCCAACTGCAAACTCGTTGGTCTTTCTATTGATGGATTATATAGCCACATTGCCTGGTTACGTACCATCAAGGAAAAAATTGAGTACAAAGGGATGAAGAATGTTGAAGTTAAATTTCCTCTGATCGAAGATATTTCGATGAACGTAGCCAAAAAGTACGGTATGATTCAGCCCAATGAGGATACGACTAAGGCGGTGAGGGCTGTATTTTTTATCGATCCCAAAGGTATTATCAGAGCTATTATTTATTACCCATTGAGCCTAGGCCGAAATTTTGACGAGTTATACCGTGTGATAGTTGCCCTGCAAGCTGCCGATGCATTTGGTGTGGCAACGCCTGCCGATTGGCAACCGGGTGATGATGTTATTGTTGGGCCTGCCGGATCGTGTGGAACAGCGCAAGAAAGAATGGAAGATGGCGAATTGGATTGTAAAGATTGGTTTTTCTGTACTAAAAAACTGAGTAAGGAAGTTGTATTGGATAAAGTATTGAAGAAATAAACAGAGATCTGTCAATAGGAATTTGAAAAATTCTTAATGGCAGCAGGCTTATGCCGTATCGAGGATATCCCGATTTAGAAAATCTTACATTGCAGTTATGCTTTAATGTTTAGATATTCTTCATCGAAATGATATTATGACGAAGTCTAATGACAATTTTTAGATAAACGACAACTGATATTGTCCCGTACCAAATAAAAAAACTGTGTCAACACTTGTTGTACACAGTTTTTTTATGAAATTTTTTTTATGAAAATTACCTAACAAGTATTAGTCTACCAATCGGCAACAGTTTAAATGGTTTTGTAATTCCTTTACAATTAGTGATTTATTTATGGGTTTCTGAAAGTATCCATCAATTAATTGCTCGTCTAAAGCATTTTCTATTTCCGGTGTCAAGCCATATCCCGATAAAAGAAAAAATGGAATTCCCCGATATTTGGATCGAGCTTTCTTTACGAATTCCAAACCGTTCATCCCGGGCATCTTCATATCTGTGATTACTATATTTATTTGCGGGTTACTTTCCAACTGATTCAATGCTTCGCTGCCTGACTCCGCTGTAATGATTTCATACATACTGCGAAATAGGATAACAAATAATTTTAAATTTATTGGTTCGTCATCAACGTAAAGGATAACACCTGTTTTCTGCATTTATTTAATTTTTATAAAGGAGAGCAACCATAAAAATTTAAGCATAGGTTGTTCGCCAAGTTGTTTTAATATCGTTTTATTAAGCGTTCTGTGTTTATTGGTATAGAGCAATGGGTTTTAAATTTCAACCGTCAAATATATTAATAAATATCTACTTTAAATGTGCATAACGGCCATTCTATCTAATCTCTTTGATAAATTCGTCTTTTTACATGTTGAAGTAAAGGAACAAATAATTGGAGAACCAATAGTTTTGAATAAATGGTTCAAATGAGTTAATCATGTCATTTTCTTGGGTAAATAGGTGCTATCCAACTGTTAAAAAACAACTTACGCAGTACTCAGAATTAAAGTTAGTATTTTTTTCGTTTTTATTTTTGCAGTTCAAAAAAATGCTATACATTTGCAGCCGTTATCAAAAGTGATACACACCCAAACAACTGCAATAGCAAGGTATGGGACAAGATATAAAAGTTTAGGAGAGATGGCAGAGTGGTCGAATGCGGCGGTCTTGAAAACCGTTGTACTGCAAGGTACCGGGGGTTCGAATCCCTCTCTCTCCGCAATTTAGCTTGATAATCAAGCAGTTGCAAGTTTTACACGCATTATTACACGCATTAAGTTCTGCTTAATGCGTTTTTTTATGCCAAAAATTTCTCTTCGTTTACTACTTTTACATCTACTTTTGTATATTTGAGTAAACACTCATCTTTGCTGTCGAAACGGTTGCGGAGTTTATTGGCTATGGATGCAAAAAATGACTGTTACTTGTTTTTTTGAAGTGGGTATCGCTTGTTAGATTACTGTCTCGTATAGACGTGTGCTTTTGGCATGCTCACTTCTCTTTTTGTATTAATTATCCTACATGTTATACTCATCACTTATTCACCTTCAATTATTTTTACCGAAGCATATACAAAGAGCTGCAAATTTACGTTGTAAGCGCAAAATCTAAATTGAAACATATAAATAAAGCGCATTTTCCTTAGTTTTATTGGTTATTATAAAATCCTATAAATGTAAAAAAGCACCTTTCCACGAGGAAAAAATGCTTTTTTTTGCGCTAAAAGTAGCTTTGTTTAATGATGAATAAGCGTTGAAATTAAACGGCAAAATTAAACGGTTAACAAAGATTCATATTTGAAAATGCGTGCTTCGTAAAAGCGCATTTGATTGTAAAGCTCGCTTAGTTTTAAATTAATATGTTCCTGCTTATAGTTTAGAGCTTCAAACTGGCCTTGCAAAATGCTCAATTCCCCGTTCAACTTTTCTAACTTAGTGCTCAAAGTACTTCGGTAATTCAAAATTTCAAGTTTCAGTTCGTGATTAAACTTACTTTGAATATCTGCTTCTGTTACTAAGCGTGTTTTTGCAAATTGGTCACCTTTCTGTTTAGCTGTTTGGTAGGCAACATTCAAAAAGTTGTTATAAAGCGCATAATCCGACATTTCTGTTCGCTGTTTTAACAATAATTTAGCTCCTATTTCAAATGTAATCATCTGTTGTTTTGCATCGGCCATTTGCGTGCTCAAATTTGCACCTTCGGTTTCCGTGGTTCGGATATCATCGTGAATGCGCAAAATCTGTTTTTCAAAGCTTTCTATTTTCCCAACAACTTGTTTCAGTTCCAGCTCACCAGTCATCTCAATTTCATTTTGTGCGATATTGGTGGCATCTAATGAAGTAGAGTTTTGTAAAGGCTGCTTATTGCGCTCCTTTCGCTTATAATTGAATGTAGAACGACATTTGTTAGAGCAACAAATTGCGTCCGTACGTTTGGCTTCGAATGTTGTGCCACATTCGGGGCATACTTTTGTTTTCATAAATTTTAGTTTTAGAGGGTTACTACGAGGTTAAATTTGTCGATTAACAAACTTAGGCTAGAGTTGCTTCTTATCATTCGCTCCAATATTCCATTATAGCTGTTTTTTTTCTCTATAGATTTAATTTCAACTATCAAATCTGCAATATCAGAACCTTGCTCTAAATTTGTTTTTTCTAATGTGTCGTTCACCTTCACGTTGAAACAGGCCTGTGTTGCAATAAGTGTCCATTTTTCAAATGCTTTACCTTTGTCAGGAAACAAAGTCACATTATAATCTTTAAGTGCATTGAGCTTATTTACATTGAGCATGGTCTGGCTTCCGACAGCTAACCAGTTATATTGCGAAAAATAGAGTGCACCAAAAACTGCATTTTTCTCACCCTCTGTTATTGCGACAGGTGTTTTATTATCAACTAAGAGGTGAGCACCAAAATACAGTTGCACCAAATTAAATTCTTTAAATTGCTTATGTACCCATGTTATAAAAGAACTTCTTTTGAGTGTTTCGGGGTTGTAAAACATTATTTTTCCTGTACGTACATCACCTCTTCTATTGACCTGCCAAAAGATTGTTTTTCTGCCTTTAGCTGTACCAACAAAATATTTTTGAAGAATAACAGTTACACGTTCTTTAGGGAAAATCTTATATAAACCCAATGCAAAATTATTGTATTCATAACATTTTAAAGTTGCATGCAAATATTTAGGATTAATTGTCGATGGTTTCTCAATCTTGACAGGTTGTTTTGGCGATGAATAAAGATTGTCATTATCAGGTTTGTTTCCAGTCCGCTCAAAAAACATTTTGGGGGTAAAATGATAGGAGCATTTTTCCTCTCTATTACATTTCCCTACATAGTCAGCCAAATAATTTTCAGTATGGGTGTCTATGTATCGAGTAAAAGTCTTTTTGTCACATTCAGGACAAAACCATCTTGATTTTTGACTTACGTATTTTTCTAATGAATATCTGTATTTTTTCATACTTTAATAAATAAGTTGGAAAAACTGGAAAAGTGGAATGGATTTGATATATAGAGGATTAAGTGTCCACTCTTGTCCAGTTTATCCACTTATAATCCATGAGCAAAACATCTGTAAGTACTTGATTTACTTATAGAATCCACTTTTCCATTAATTCCGTTAATCACAATCAATTTTGCTGCGGTATTGGCCTTTTCCTGACTCCTGTGTTAGTTTACCCATGGAAAGCAATTCATAACTTCTTGAGCGGCCAATGTTATACAAATCATTAGCCATTTCAATAAACTCTTTGCTTGTAAAGACTTCTTTCCCTATCGCTTTTAAGATGGAGTATATCTTTCCATTTGGCGTATTTGTTTCATAGGACTGCTCCATAATTTCATTTATTTTCAGAGCATTCTTATAGAAGTAATCTTTAAGTAGAATGGCCTTCTCCATACTTTCAAGTGACACTTCATTGATTTTTT
>JAGXIO010000088.1 GCA_024635555.1 Saccharicrinis sp. | reverse complement strand
AGAATGTTCGGGGAAGGCTATATTTTTGATGCTTATCCTTACTTAAGGGATAAATACAGGAATTTATACGAAAAAATGGTGATCGATAAAGAGAAAATCGTTCCGCCGTGGATAAAGTCTTCTGATATTGAAAGTGATTTCCCTAATGATTAGCAGTTATTTCGCTCCAGTAAAACCTTAAGATTATTTATAAGAGTCTCAAAGAAAAACTATGAACATGACTAGTAGTAAGAAAAAAATAAAAGTTAAAAAATTACAAATTATGTCAAATAATAGAAGAAAAATTAGGTGTTAATAATCACAAATAAACCTAGAATACAACACTCAAAGTAAAATTTTAAATAAAAAGAGTCCTAACCTTAAAACTATAATTATGTTTATTATCGAAAATTATCAATTAGCAATATTTCTTTGTGTAATAACAATGCTGTGCTGGGGCTCGTGGGCTAATACACAAAAATTAGCATCACAAAAATGGGGTTTCCCACTTTTTTATTGGGATTATACATTAGGTGTAATCATCTTATCACTAATACTAGGATTAACGATGGGTAGCACAGGAGATAGTGGTCAAGCTTTTCTCCCAAATCTACAAAGTGCTTCATTGAATGCCATTTTTTATGCTTTCTTAGGAGGTGTTGTATTCAATATAGCTAACTTATTATTGGTAGCAGCTATAGACATTGCGGGTATGGCAATTGCTTTTCCTATAGGTATTGGAATTGCGCTGGTATTGGGTGTCATTGTAAATTATGCAGCTGTACCAGATGGAGATCCTCTTTTGTTGTTTGGTGGCGTAGGACTAGTTGCTTTAGCAATTGTAGTAGATGCTTTGGCTTACAAAAGGATATCTAAAGGCGCTGCTACTACTAAAGGAATACTGATTTCTTTGGCTGCAGGCGTATTAATGGGATTCTTCTATAGGTTTGTAGCAGCATCTATGTCTGAAGATTTTTCAAACCCAACAACAGGACTACTTACACCTTATACGGCAGTATTTGTCTTTTCAATAGGCATATTTATTTCAAATTTTATCTTCAATACCTTTTTCATGTACAAACCGATTAGCGGAGATAAAGTAACCTATACAGATTATTTTAAGCAGGGAACTCCAAAGTTACATCTCATCGGTATTTTTGGAGGAGCTATATGGTGCTTAGGTTTTTTATTAAATATGATTGCAGCTGGTGAAGCTGGTTTTGCCATTTCTTATGGATTGGGACAAGGAGCAACGATGATAGCAGCTATTTGGGGTATATTCATTTGGAAAGAGTTTAAAAATGCTCCGAAGGGTACTAATAATTTAATTGGCTTAATGTTCTTCTTGTTTATTAGCGGCTTGACCTTAATAATTATGGCTAAAAACGTATAATTTCTGTAAATATTTGAAACCAACACTATGAAGAATTTAATCATTATTCATTTATTAATTATTATTTCAGGTGGCTTAATTTGCTCAGCCCAAACAGAAACGAATCATTTGTACAAAGAAATAGGTGATGTACAGCTATATATGGATGTATTTTCCCCTCCTCAGATGGATACAAATGAAACATACCCTGCTATGGTATTCTTTTTTGGAGGTGGATGGACTTCTGGAAAGAGAACTCAACTAAGAAGGCAGGCAAGGCATTTTTCTCGTAGAGGGTTGGTTTGTTTTATGGTTGATTATCGTATTGAAAACCTACATGGAACAAGCCCAATAGAATCGCTTAAAGATGCAAAATCGTCAATTAGATTTATTAAAGAAAATGCTGCTATGTTCAATATTGATGAAAACAAATTAATAGCATGCGGAGCTTCTGCTGGTGGTCAATTGGCTGCAGCTACAGCTTTAATAGATGGTTATAATGAGACTACTGATGACACGTCAATAAGTTGTATCCCAAACGCACTGGTACTATTCAATCCAGTTGTTGATAACGGCCCGTGTGGGTACGGAAATGAAAAATTAGATGTTGATTTTAGAACTTTTTCGCCCATAGATAATATTAAGACTGGGGCACCACCAACAATTATTTTCCTTGGAACGAATGATAACTTAATTCCAGTTAAAACTATTAAAGATTATAAGGCACTTATGAATGACGTTGGAAGCAGATGTGATAATCATTTTTATCAAGGCCAAGGCCACGGATTTTTTAAGTTTAGCAATTTTGAATTCTATAAAAAAACTGTTATTAAAGCAGATGAGTTTTTAGTTTCACTGGGGTATTTAAATACCGAACCCGTTGTGCCAATTGTTCAGAATTAATTGTGTCGATAAGGTAAAGGGCTTCAATTAAAGTTTTAAGAATACTTACAAATCATTAATAAATAATTTCATGATTGATATACAATCAAACAAAAAGATTGATCAGCAGTCAGCTGATAACATCAGAGCATTGGCGGTGGCTATGGTAGAAAAAGCAAATTCAGGACATCCTGGAGGCCCTATGGGAGGAGCAGATTTCATGCATATTTTATACTCTGAGTTTTTCAATTTTGACCCAACCGATATGACCTGGCCATTTAGAGATCGTTTCTTTATGGATGCTGGTCATTTATCGACATTAATGTATGCGCAGTATTACCTTTTAGGAAACTATGTAAAGGAAGATCTTGCCAATTTCCGTCAATGGGGTTCAATCACTCCAGGGCATCCAGAACTGGATGTAAAAAGAGGTGTTGAAAATACATCAGGGCCATTAGGGCAAGGGCATACTATGGGCGTAGGTGCAGCCATTGCTGCTAAGTTTTTAAAAGCGCGTTTTGGTGATTGGATGAATCATAAAATATATGGTTTTATTTCAGATGGTGGTATTCAAGAAGAAATATCTCAAGGGGCAGGAAGGATTGCAGGCCATTTAGGATTGAGCAATTTTATTATGTTTTTTGATTCCAACGATATCCAATTGTCAACTTCTACCGATGAAGTAACCAGTGAAGATACCGCCATGAAATACGAAGCATGGGGTTGGAAAGTAGTTACAATTGATGCACATAACCATGATGAAATAAGAAAAGCATTAACCGATGCTAATAACGAAAACGAAAAGCCAACGTTGATCATTGGTAGAACCATTATGGGTAAAGGTGCTGTTGCAGCAGATGGTAGTATGTTTGAAGGACATTGCGAATTGCACGGGCAGCCCATTGGACAGACCGGTGCAGATTATACCAAAACATTATTGAACTTAGGCGCAAATCCAGAAAGCCCGTTCGATATCTATCCAGAGGTTGAGGCATTCTATAAAAATCTTTTAAAAGAGAAAGTAGCAAAAGCTGCCGAAAAGAAAGCTGAAATTGAATCTTGGAGATCTTCAAATAAAGTATTGGCCGATAAATTGGATTGCTTCTTATCAGGAGAATTGCCAGAATTGGATTTTGAATTTATCGAGCATAAGCCAGGTATAGCATCTAGAGTTGCTTCATCAGGAGTGTTAGGCTATTTAGCCGGAAAAGTAGAAAACATGATTGTTTCTTCTGCCGATTTATCAAACTCTGATAAAACCGATGGCTTTTTAAAGAAAACCTATGCCCTTCAAAAAGGAGATTTTAGTGGTTCTTTCTTGCAAGCAGGTGTTGCCGAATTAACCATGGCATCTATCGCAAACGGATTAGCGCTGCACGGTGGAATCATTCCTGTAGTAGCAACTTTCTTTGTGTTTTCAGATTATATGAAACCAGCCATTCGTTTAAGTGGTATCCAAGAATTGGGTGTGAAATACGTTTGGACGCACGATGCCTTTAGAGTAGGTGAAGACGGGCCAACACACCAACCGGTAGAGCAAGAAGCACAAATACGTTTGTTGGAAAAATTGAAAAACCACAGTGGCAGACCAAGTTTTATTGCGTTACGTCCCGCAGATTCTGCTGAAACAAGTGTTGCTTGGAAAATGGCTTTGGAAAACAAAAACACACCAACTGGTTTAATCCTTTCTAGACAAAATATTAAAGATTTACCAGCAAAAGGAGCTTCAAGATATTGTGATGCATTAGCTGCTGAAAAGGGTGGGTATTTAGTGAAGGAAGTTGAAAATCCAGATGTGGTTTTAATCGCAAACGGATCGGAAGTAGCAACGTTGGTAGCTGCCGCTGAAATTTTGGAATCACAAAACGGATTGAAGGTAAATATCGCTTCAGTGATTTCAGAAGGTGTATTCAGATTGCAATCAAAAGAGTATCAAAACTCAGTGATTCCTAAAAACAAACCATTATTCGGTTTAACTGCAGGTTTACCCGTAAATTTAGAAGGACTTGTAGGTGATAACGGAAAAGTGTTTGGATTGGATCACTTCGGGTATTCGGCACCAGCCAACGTATTGGACGAAAAATTCGGTTTTACAGGCGAAAAAGTAAGTCAGCAAGTATTGGATTATTTAAAAATAGTATAAAAATTAAAATGGACTAGAATAGTTGTATTTACAATTTAAGTTTTAGTCTTTTAATCAAAAAAATAATAAGCCACAATTTGTTCCGGTTTTCGGAGAATAAAAAAATAATTTATTCGTGTATTTGTGGCACAAAACATATAATTTATGAAATTTTTTATTGATACAGCAAACCTTGATGATATTGCAGAAGCACAAGCTTTAGGGGTTTTAGATGGTGTTACAACAAACCCATCATTAATGGCAAAAGAAGGTATTACAGGTGAAGCTAACATTTTAGCACATTACAAAAAAATATGTGATTTAGTAGAAGGCGATGTAAGTGCTGAGGTAATTTCAACCGATTTTGAAGGTATGGTAAAAGAAGGTGAAGCTTTAGCGGCTTTACATCCTCAAATTGTGGTAAAGTTACCATTAATTACCGATGGTATTAAAGCCTGTAAATATTTTTCAGATAAAGGAATTAGAACCAATGTAACATTAGTGTTTTCTGCTGGTCAAGCGTTATTGGCTGCTAAAGCTGGAGCTACCTATGTATCTCCATTTATTGGAAGATTGGACGATATTTCTACCGATGGTTTAAACTTAATATCAGAAATCAGATTAATTTATGATAACTACGGTTTTCAAACTCAAATTTTAGCGGCATCAGTACGTCACACCATGCACGTTATAGATTGTGCTAAATTAGGAAGTGATGTTATGACAGGACCATTATCTGCAATCAAAGGCTTATTAAAACACCCTTTAACCGATAGTGGGTTGGCACAATTTTTACTGGATTATCAAAAAGGAAATAAGTAAAAATAAAGTTAAGCTGAAGCGAGTGTTTGAAATGTGTTTAAAATACGTGATGATTTTAATGTATCATTCTGGGGGAAAATCCCTCGCCTTTAGGCGAAGACTTTAGTTTTGTATTTTTGTGAGATGCAAAACTACCGAGAAACATCTCACACAACTTATGATTGCAAGTACCATATTGTGTGGATGACCAAATATAGGAAAAAAGTCCTTTCAGGATTGGTTGGGGTTCGGGGCGAGCCTTAGTTCGAGATATTTGTAAGCGCAATGATGTTGAAATATTCCGGGGACATGTTTCCCAGGACCATGTGCATTTGTTTGTTTCTGTTTCCCCTCATTTGTCGATATAGAAGTTAGTTCAGTACTTGAAGGGCAAAAGTTCATACAAATTGCTACAAGAGAACAAGCAATTGTCAAATCAATTTTAGGATCTTCATCTTTGGGCCAGAGGTTACTTTGTTGCCACATCTGGAAATATTACAGATGAAATGATACTGGAGTACATCAAAAATCAAGATGATAAAAAAAATGATAATGAGGATTTTACGACCTAGGAATAACTTTAGTCGGCTTTAGCGGAAATCAAAACTATCGGGTCTTTAGCCGATAGTAGTTTAGTTTTTATTTCAATTTTTGTTCTACACCTATGAATTTTTATTGATTCTTCTTTGTCAATTTAAAACAGAAAAAATAAATTGATGTTTCAATGCTGAAAACTGGCGTATTTACTTTGAAAAAAGTATACAGTGCTTGTTTTATAACAATTATTTCCTAGAATGCTCTAAGAGTGATTGGTTTTTAGAATCAACTGTGGTTAGTTTAAATGTATTATATTTAAACCTTCAAAAAATTTTATAAAGCTTTGAAAATTAATGATTTAAAATTTGCTAAAAATGAAAATTATATTCTTTAGTCTTACATTTTTAACGTTATTTGGGTGTAAAGATAGTCAAACAAGAAACACTAATGGCACACAGGAAACTAAGGAAAATCAACATTCGGTATTAATTATAGATAAGCCATCGGATATAGAGATTCCCGAAGGCACGGTTTGGATTCCCGGGGGTGAATTCACTCAAGGTGCCGTAAAAGGTGATGAAATGGCGATGGGGCAGGAGAAACCTGGTCACGATGTAGCTGTAGATGGATTTTTCATGGATAAAACAGAGGTGACCAATGCAGAATTCCGTGAGTTTGTAGACGCTACTGGTTACATAACGTTAGCAGAACGGGAAATAGAGTGGGAGGAGATGAAAAAACAATTGCCCGCTGGAACCCCCAAACCCCATGATTCTATTTTGCAACCGGGATCGCTGGTTTTCAAGAAAACCAAAAGCAGTGTCTCCAATATTTATGATTATTCCCAGTGGTGGGAGTGGAAGATAGGCGCTAATTGGAAGCATCCCCAACTCGGATAGTGATTTAGAGGGTAAGGATGATTATCCTGTTGTGCATGTTACCTTTGAAGATGCCCAGGCGTATTGCGAGTGGGCAGCAAAAGGTGGTCTGGAATAAAATTTTCCCCTGGGGCAATGATGAAAGTGAATTATCAGCGCATGCCAATACCTGGGAAGGGGAATTTCCTACCGAAAATACTACAAAAGACGGATTTGAAAATAAAGCTCCTGTAAAGAGCTATCCGGCCAATGGGTATGGTTTGTTGGATATGGCTGGCAATGTTTGGGAAATCACTTCCGATTGGTATAATACCAAATATTATGAAGGGCAAAGTTGTAAGGGTGTAACCAAAAACCCTCATGGGGCTAAGGAACCATACAACCCAAACAATCATCCAAATATGAAGGAAAAAGTAATTAAGGGGGAGTCTTTTCTATGCAATGCGTCTTACTGTGCCAGTTTTAGACCATCCGCAAGGATGGCAAATTCCTTGGACTCTTCACAAGAGCATTTGGGTTTTAGAACGGTAGCCGACCCGGATAAGGTTTTGGAATAATATTAGCCTATAAACCTTCTAAATTGGATTGGGTTAATCCTTTAAAACCTTTTCTTGAAAATATTAACTTTTCAAGTCTCTTGGTAAAGTATAAAAATAAACTGTATTTTTATATAATTGAAGTCAAAATATCACAAATTAGTTCAAAATTGAAGATACCTAAAAGGTTACCGTGAATATTTAAACCTTCGGAACTACTTCTAAGCCTAATATGCGCAAGTTAGGTTTGAATCCAGCCGAGGTCACAAATGAATAGGAAATCCGCAGCGAAAGCTTCGGATTTTTTTAATTATAAAATACCCTCAAGCTTGCTTGAGAGGGTATTTTATAATTAAAAAAATCATCAAACCTATCGGTTTGATGT
>JAGXIO010000087.1 GCA_024635555.1 Saccharicrinis sp. | reverse complement strand
CGACATTAAAGGCTACAATAACGCATTTCAATTCCAGTATGGTGCGGTTGAGAGCTAATACTTTACTATTCTACTGTTAACAATTCGATATTTCAATTCCAGTATGGTGCGGTTGAGAGTTACACTCGAACCATAAACGGCAGCTGCTTTAATCATTTCAATTCCAGTATGGTGCGGTTGAGAGTTAACGCTTCCTTGCATTCCGATAGTCACAGAACCCCGATTTCAATTCCAGTATGGTGCGGTTGAGAGGCGAACGCCCCGAAACTCAATTGGATCCTAAACTCATATTTCAATTCCAGTATGGTGCGGTTGAGAGCTAAATGATTGCATGTTCGATAGTTAAAGGCGTTTTTTATTTCAATTCCAGTATGGTGCGGTTGAGAGTAATAGCCATTAAAAGTTGCGCGTGTACAATTTTTAATTTCAATTCCAGTATGGTGCGGTTGAGAGGATTCCACATTCTTGCTTCAAATTCAGATTTACTATTTCAATTCCAGTATGGTGCGGTTGAGAGTTCATTTAACGTCAGGAATCGGCTGTAAAATTCACCTATTTCAATTCCAGTATGGTGCGGTTGAGAGACATATCTTTAACCTCATATACCTCATCCGATTCATATTTCAATTCCAGTATGGTGCGGTTGAGAGAATGTTACGTTTCTCAATTCGGATCCATCATAAGATATTTCAATTCCAGTATGGTGCGGTTGAGAGATACGATTTCTAATGTGGCTTTACCTCCATATTGATATTTCAATTCCAGTATGGTGCGGTTGAGAGTGCAAATATTTTACTTCGACTATATATCATTTTTATTTCAATTCCAGTATGGTGCGGTTGAGAGCACTAATTTAGAATTTGCTAACACACAAGTTTTTGAATTTCAATTCCAGTATGGTGCGGTTGAGAGAAACGTTGGTTTTATTACTATGGTCGCTGTACCGTGATTTCAATTCCAGTATGGTGCGGTTGAGAGTTGCCTATTTCAATAGCATTCATTGGAGCGAAAGGCGATTTCAATTCCAGTATGGTGCGGTTGAGAGTTTATCATCGGTGCCGATGCACTTAATCAGATTTTATTTCAATTCCAGTATGGTGCGGTTGAGAGCTACCAACCTATGTGCTCTAAATGTCATAGGAAATAATTTCAATTCCAGTATGGTGCGGTTGAGAGAATGATATTAAAAACGTATCCCGGACAAAATCCATTATTTCAATTCCAGTATGGTGCGGTTGAGAGACTCCAACAATCCTAATTAACGTGCAGATTAACCCAATTTCAATTCCAGTATGGTGCGGTTGAGAGAGTAAATTCAGATTTTAGACAAAGAAAAATTCCTTTATTTCAATTCCAGTATGGTGCGGTTGAGAGCGGGATGACAAGATTCCACCCCAACCCATATTGATTATTTCAATTCCAGTATGGTGCGGTTGAGAGTGCGATCGCCTACAGTACTTTCCAAGCACTCCCCATATTTCAATTCCAGTATGGTGCGGTTGAGAGGAGTTGATATTGTTATAAATCAAATCCGTATCGAAATTTCAATTCCAGTATGGTGCGGTTGAGAGCTGATCCTATTGCTCCGTCAACAATACTATCACATATTTCAATTCCAGTATGGTGCGGTTGAGAGGATTAAGCTTATAGCTCAATTGCCATCGGATACCATATTTCAATTCCAGTATGGTGCGGTTGAGAGCGTAAAGGTGGCCGCTGGTTGAATAATTATTGGGTATTTCAATTCCAGTATGGTGCGGTTGAGAGAATGGCGGCAATTTGGCGAAAGCTTCAATAGTCGCTTATTTCAATTCCAGTATGGTGCGGTTGAGAGCCTTTGGTTACATGGTTTGCCAAAGCTTTTACACAAATTTCAATTCCAGTATGGTGCGGTTGAGAGGCCAAAGCCCCAGGTTATACAACCTTATTATTTTGGATTTCAATTCCAGTATGGTGCGGTTGAGAGAGCATTTAGGGAATTAGGGCATATCGCTTTTTCTAAATTTCAATTCCAGTATGGTGCGGTTGAGAGTTCCAAGTGCTACCTTTTACCCTCGAGCATCCGAATTTCAATTCCAGTATGGTGCGGTTGAGAGACAATCTTGCTACTTGATACTTGATTCTTAAAAAAAAATTTCAATTCCAGTATGGTGCGGTTGAGAGAGCCTTAACTCTTGAAGAGTTAGCCACCTTAACCGGATTTCAATTCCAGTATGGTGCGGTTGAGAGATCGCTTACGGCCACAAATAGCAAGCGCGATAGGGTATTTCAATTCCAGTATGGTGCGGTTGAGAGAGCAATGGTTTTATCGATTTAGGTGGTGGAAACTAATTTCAATTCCAGTATGGTGCGGTTGAGAGACGTTTATGATGGACACTGCCGGCTCTCCATTGGTATTTCAATTCCAGTTTGGTGCGGTTGAGAGTTAAATTTATGGCGGGGATTATGAAAATCAACATCGATTTCAATTCCAGTATGGTGCGGTTGAGAGGTGGTCAAACTTTGATCAAAGCTATATGCTTAACGAATTTCAATTCCAGTATGGTGCGGTTGAGAGTTTGTTTGCGAATAACTGTATTAGGAAGTGATAATTTATTTCAATTCCAGTATGGTGCGGTTGAGAGCAACAGGTTTATCCAAAGAAGATGCAACCGAATTAAATTTCAATTCCAGTATGGTGCGGTTGAGAGGTATATGGCAATACCATGGTTTACATCGCCACCGTAATTTCAATTCCAGTATGGTGCGGTTGAGAGATGTTTTTCCGCTACGGCCTGAACTTTTGCCTATGGAATTTCAATTCCAGTATGGTGCGGTTGAGAGTAACCCCAGGTTACATGACGCCCATTAAAACCGAATTTCAATTCCAGTATGGTGCGGTTGAGAGGGAAATCGACCCCTGAGTATCCTATATTTTTGTTATTTCAATTCCAGTATGGTGCGGTTGAGAGAATATATTTTAAAGTATTCGCTAACATATTATAAAATTTCAATTCCAGTATGGTGCGGTTGAGAGCACGCATACAACAATGGATATAGCAAATCTTATCAGATTTCAATTCCAGTATGGTGCGGTTGAGAGAGAATACCTTGGGTTCTATATTAAGAGATTTAATGTATTTCAATTCCAGTATGGTGCGGTTGAGAGCGTGAGAATGTGAAGGAAATACCCGAACACTTTTTGCATTTCAATTCCAGTATGGTGCGGTTGAGAGAAAGTTTGTTTATATTTGCATTAAACATACAAACGAAATTTCAATTCCAGTATGGTGCGGTTGAGAGATGTACAGTTTGGCTAGGCCACCAAGGGTATTTGTATTTCAATTCCAGTATGGTGCGGTTGAGAGATAGCATTGCAACTGCCCATAGGTACGCACTACCTGATTTCAATTCCAGTATGGTGCGGTTGAGAGTATATCGGTATTAGTGCTTAATACTACTTACTCTTATTTCAATTCCAGTATGGTGCGGTTGAGAGAAAATAAGCCATATGAAAGCAAAAGATATTTTTATATTTCAATTCCAGTATGGTGCGGTTGAGAGACTAGTCAAGAAATCCAGTTAATATGGCACAAAGCGTATTTCAATTCCAGTATGGTGCGGTTGAGAGTATTACAAAGCGGCTAAATGGTGCTTTACTTTGCAATTTCAATTCCAGTATGGTGCGGTTGAGAGACAGGTTTATCCAAAGAAGATGCAACCGAATTAAATTTCAATTCCAGTATGGTGCGGTTGAGAGTCGTTTTTTTTTGATAAAAAAACTCCCTAAAATTAGGGGTTTTACAATTAAATTCGGCTATGTTTTTTGTATAAAAGTTGTCGAACTATAATTTTACAATTTTACCCGTAGTTCGACAATATATTTTAAAAGCTTTATTTACAACATGTCAAAGAACGTTTGTTGTTTACTTACAAGTTAATTAAATGGTGATTCGTGATTTTTTTATGCCATCGACAACTTTCGAATTATAAAAAGTTATCGATGGAACTCGGTTCTTTTCCCACAATTTCTTTATCTAACCACTTTTCGTTGCGACTCTTAAATACGATTAGGCTGTCGTAACTCTTATCCATAAAATAGGAAGCCTTACTCTTTAGTTCCTCTAACTTTACTTCTGTAATTTCCCCCTCAAAAACAGAATTTTGTATCCAATTTAGATATTTTCGGCATAGCTTTAACATTTTACCTACCCTTTTTTCGCCAACATCATACATCAATATTACATACATAATAGATAATTTTACCACCACATTTTAAATGGCTTATAGGTTTCGATTTGCATAATATGCTTCACCAGTTTATAACATTCTAATTTTATAAGATGCTTGTAGCTCACCGACCTGTTTAGGGTGCGATGTTGAATGGTTTCTGTCAGGCGGTTTTCAAAGGCCTGGACAAAGGTTTTTTTTGCTCCCTGCTTAAGTACCACTTTATTAATGCTCGATTCAAAGTCATTGTCGCCCAGCATTTTTTTATTCAGCACTTTAAATATAACCCTGTCCACTAATATAGGCTTAAAAATCTCGGCCAAATCCAACGACAATGAAAAACGCCGCTCGCCGGGCGAATGCAAAAAAGAGATGGTAGGGTTTAATTGCGTTTGATGTATTGCTCGCAAACATTGACTGTAACACATCATGTTACCAAACGAAATAAGCGCATTGACTTGATTGAGCGGTGGCCGCATACTTCTGCCGCTCATGCTAAAATCATTTATAATCAGTTCAAAGCCCTCGTAATATGCTTTTCGGATATTCCCTTCCAAGCCCATCAACTCATCAATGGCTTTCACATTTTTAAAGCTTTCTCTATAGCTTTCCATAGATTGAACAATCGGCAAAAGATCCTTTCCACGCTTGTCGTAATACATCAGGTTTTTAATCATATTATGCACGGCACCTTCCAATATAAGTCGGGCCAGCTCAATTCTTTTTTTTGTATTGTCGTAAAATCTGGCCTGGGCCATCAGCACCTTGCCGCTTAAAAGTGATTCGCGGGGCATAAATGAACCGGTATAGTTTTCGTAATAATCGAAAAAGTGCACCGGCACTTGCTGCTGACCTAAAAAATTATACAAGCTCGAGTTGGCATCAAGAGCACCAAAGGCATATAACTCATCAACATTTTCAACGGGCAAATACCGAGGTTTTTGTTCTTGCCCCTCCTCGTCGAAGGCTACAAACTTTAAGGTATTGTCTTTCCTGGAAAGCCTTCCCGGATTAAAAAGATAATATGTTTTTTTCATAGGATATCGGTTTCTCCAGAATAGCAAAAATCGTTATAAGAACAATTCTTACATTTATGGTTATTGAGAACTTCTGGGCAAGTATCTGCTTCTATTACCTTTGTAATTTCCTGTTTTAACTCTTCTATCTGAACTCGGTCGGGCTTACTCAAAAACACCTCTTCAGTTTTTCGTTCCTTGGGATACTCTAAAATACCGCTTACCCCATCAATACCATATTGCTCAAAAACATATATGTAATATTTAAGCTGCCAGACATGTGTTTCGTGAAACTTACTTGACTTTTTTATCTCATGGATGATTTTATTCTTGACATCATAAAAATCAACTTTAACCGGTCCAATTGCCACTTCTTCATACTTTGCCGAGCGTTGTTTATAGGAGTCTTCTTGAATTAAGTTACCCATCTCAACCAAATCGAAGCCCGCTTCCATCCTAATACCGTTTGCATGCAACCAAAGTTGCCTTTTGCAAAAAAAATAATATTGAATCAGTGTCCCCGTTATTTGCATGGCTAAAAAATTATTGCTGAATCAACCTCACAAGACTTAAAGCCTTGTGTGTAGCTATATACATCATCAACATGATGTAAATAATAAAATCCATACCGTTCTTCTACCGCTCCTAATAGCACTGCATTTTTAAATTCTGTAGAATATAAACTTACAGCTATCGAATATTTAGATAATAAACCTTGCATTATGATTTTGGCTTTAGCTTGTGAGCTGAAGTTTGGATGCTGATTACAAATTATTTCCTCATAGAGATTCCATATTTTCTCACCAGAAACAAATTGGTCACCATGATTAAACTTCCCTTTTTGAACCAAAAAATCTAACTCATCATCTTCAAAATTACAATCTGTACTTAATGGGATAGTAACAGGAATATCAAACGGAATAAACATAGTTTCGTTCGAAAAGGCATTATCGATAAGCTTAAATTCTTTATCAACCGTATCAAAATCCAGCTTTAACATGGCATTTATGTAACTATTCAAATTAACCATCCCGCCTTGCTGATTATTTACCTTATTGCGATACTGCATGACTCGATTATATAGCCTATCAAAATCCTTCTTTTCTATAATATCTTTCCATTCCGTCTTCAATTCTGTTTGTTGTATTTTATATCTTTCATCTTTTCCATAAATGACGTTTGCATCATCTAAATCGAATAAATACAACTTACACATTGACTTTTTTGCATTTCGATTAATTCTACCAGCGAGTTGTTCATCTGAATCCAGAATAGATGTATCTTTAAAACCCAAATCCATATCAATATCAACTCCCGCTTCAACAACTTGAGTAGAAATTAACAAAATATTTTTCGTGCCGTACTCAGTACTTTTTAGCTTTTCAATAATTTCTCTTCTTCGAGGTTCCAAAATAGTGCCCGAAAGAATAAAAACTTCATCAAACAGGCTATTTTCCTGTATGGCTATTTCAATAAATTTGCTGGCTGTTTTCTTAAAAATAAATTCAACAATAGTATGAACTCTATTATTCCCAACATCTAGATATTCTCTTGAAAATTGAATTACTTTTAACCACAAGCAAGCCAGTTGTTCTTTTTCTGGAATAGACTTAAAATTGATTTCTTCTAACAGTGAATAATCAATTTGTACACGATTTTTAAAATTAGGATTCGAAAAATACTCGTGTTTAAATTGATTCAAATATACAAACCCCTCATACCTATCTTTTTCATCATCTGACTCCTTTGACAATAAGACTTCAATCTTTGGCAATGTGGCTGACATTAATATAAACCGGATATTAAAACTCAGTGCATAATTATTAATAAAATAAATAACCTTATCCCATTGCTTTGGGGTGTAGGTTTGTAATTCATCGATAATTACAAGGGAATTAGCCAATCTATGTAATATATAATTGACACTTTTTTTGTTAGATTTAAGAATATCGAAAAATCGAATGTGGGAAATTAAAGAAACAGGATAATTTAAAAATTGGTAATCGATAATATTTTCTTTTTGAATGCCAAATTGCTCTGTATTTTTAGTGGAGAATCCAGATTTTGAATGCAGCTGCACAATTTCATTATTTGTCAACCCTAAATTGTCTTTCAACGATTTATAGGTTTGAGTAATCAGAGTTGTAAAGGGAAAAACATAAAACACTTTACTAACTGAATCATGGCCGGTTTGCAAATCATGGCGCAGAAACTCTGCCATTGCAAGCATCGATAAATTTGTTTTTCCCCCACCTGTGGGAGCCTCGATATAAAATAAATGTCTATCAATATTCTCTCTGATTCCTTTTATTAACTCTATGGATAAATTTTGTCTAAGCTTGTTTAAATTATCATTACTCCTTTCAAGCGGAAACTCAACGGTGTGATTTTTCAGTTTCTGATAAGCTCTCTGATTGTAAGGTTCTTTATTTTCGGCATTATCCACTATTTTCTTTTTCAACTCCTTGTTTAACAAACCAAAATCTGTTGGCATTGCGCTCCAGCCATCCATGTAATGAGTTGTAGCCCAATAATCAGACGCAGTTAATAGAGAGAAATTCAATTTAAGCAAAGCAAATATTGTAAACGAGTTTTCACTTTTTAAGTAATCCCTTACTTTGATTAAAAATTTTTTATTTAGGTTTTTGATTAAAGCTTTTTGCTGCTCAACCGGAAAAAAACTCAAGTCCAGCTCGTCCAATAGAACTAATGCATCCTCTATAAACTCATCGCTAAAGGCAAACTCATTTGAATATTGAATAAATGGGGCATGATGTTTTAAAATTACCGTTGAGAATGCCAGTAAAAGAAAAACATTTAATATTTTTTCATCTCCGGAAAACAGCGCACTGTTACATGCGGGTATAAGTTTTTGAATAAACGAATACGCGCCTGTTTTTGAATGCTCACTGCCCAAGGAACTATTAATTTTGCTAAATAGCTCGTTCTGCATTTTTGTATACTGAAAATTAGGGTTTATCTTTCCTGCATCGTGATAACCGATGGTACTGTAAAACATATTCCTAACTAACAATATCGCTTCTTTTTCACAATCCTTACGATAATGTTTACAAATAAAGTCACGAAACAACACTTCAATCACATTACTGAGCTGATGAGTATTTATCAATACATCGCCATATTGAGCTACCAAACGAGTGTGTTCATAAAGCGTTTCATGTTCCTCATTACGTATATGAGCCCAATACTTATCGTAGTTTTTAACAGCCAAAGACTCAATAAATGCTCCTCCTGCAAAATCAGTTGAGCTGAACATATTCTGAGTTATTTAGACAATAAATATTTTCCATTGGAAAAGAAGTATGAAGTTTGTAATTAGTAAATGCAAAATTTGCATAAGAATATTGCATTAATTTTTCATCAAAACCTGTTGGTAAACGCTCAAAGCTTGCAAAGGAATCTGGTATCAATGAAAGTGCAACATCAAACATATCCATTTCATGGGTATCATCATATTGCAAATCTCTCACAGTACTAACGTCCTTGTTAAATATAGTACTTATTACAAAAGGACTAGTCATACTATTGGGTATAGAATAATCATATTCTTGAACCTCATCTTT
The DNA here is from genome assembly GCA_024635555.1 of Saccharicrinis sp. Taxonomy (GTDB): domain Bacteria; phylum Bacteroidota; class Bacteroidia; order Bacteroidales; family Marinilabiliaceae; genus Saccharicrinis. Next base: position 14,329 of record JAGXIO010000087.1, on the reverse strand, counting down.
AAGCCACCAAAGCGAGTAATCGTTTTTAACTAAGTAGGGCAAATACTCTGCATGTTGATTTTTAATGTGATGATATATTTTTAATTGGTTTCCATCATCCATATCTAACAAAACATAAATTTGATACCCAGGGGCAACTAATGTTTGTTCAGTTATAATCAGGTTTCCTCCAGGCTCACTGCTTGCCATCCCCGTGGTATTGTTATATGAGATTATAGTTTTCTGAAAATTACCTTTTTCATCGTTTAAAGGCTTAACACCAACAGGAACCTTATTTAGCTTTTGATAGTATTCGGGTAACTCTCCATTTTTTTTGTAACCCTTTAAACCTATTATCGCACCAAGGATGCCAAGAATAGCCGGTTTATGCAACATATTATAGGTAAGGTAGATTCCGTCGTTAATATCAGGTTTTTTTAAAAAGCCTTTTTCGGCATATATCTTAAATGAAATTAATTTTTTCATCCGCAAGTAATTAGTAACGATTTCGAGAAAGCGATACTGACAGAGGCTAAGCTCTCTGTCAGGTCAAATAAAACAATTCAATATAAACCTGATGGGTATTAATACTGAAAAAATTAAGTAGGAATGATATTGTTGCAGCAAACAAATAGTTTACAAATTAAGCACAACACAGCCATTTGGCATATTGTCCACCACTGTTATTTGTGGGTTATAATAGATTTCAACCATTTCAATATCATCTTCGTACTTTGCCAATTCTAATTTTATATTTTCTAAATTGAAGTAACGCTTGCCCTCTTCTTTAGAGTCGGACATCTTAACCATTTCGGTAAAGTTTGGAAAAACTACTTTTGAAGATTTGTTCAATTGTACAAAAAATAAAATCTCATTTTCCGTACCTGCTTTTGCAGCAGAATCATAGTAAGTGACCCCTTTGCGCAAACCTTCCTTTAACAAAACAATATCATTTTCTGTTAATGTTTGAGTCCCCTCTATTCCATGCGATGCTATTTCTGCTATATTTTTAGGGTTGATAGAAAAATGGTGTACATAATGACCTTCTTCAAGTCTTTGTTGTCTGCCAATTGTTGTCTGCACGTTTGAGCTATCCTCTTTAGAGTTAAATGGCGATGTTATTTGCTCAGCAAAAATATTTCCTTCGCCCCAAATATTTACTCCATGGTTAATTTGAACCGGGCCATGAAGTGATAAAGCAATATTACCTCCCCTTGCTTTTTTTGCAAACGTTGACCCAAATAAACGAATATCAATACAGCTCAAAATGTCACTGATCACAATAGATTTAGTATCTTTCTTTGTTGCATCCAAATCTTTATGGCCAGGAAATACAGTAGCATAAGCATGATCAAGGCTCAAGGGATTCATTTCATTATTAAGTCGTTTATAATAAAACACCTTTTCTTCAGGATAAACATCTTTAATAAAGTGCCTAATTGTATATTTCAACGCCTTATCGGTTGCATATATTTTACCGTTCGGAAGCGTTCTTGGTGCTCCGCTAAAGTCGGCATTGTAATTTGAATTGATTGATTTGATTACTGCAAATCCGTATGCTCTGTTATTATATGTTCCCATAATTATATGTATTATTCGTTAATGATTTTCTCTGTTTTCTCATATATGGCGGCTGGTGCAAAATAGCCGGCAAGCAGCAAGCGCTGGTAATTTTTAAGATTTTCGCCAGATTCAAAAGCCAATACTTCCGCCGACAATCGCTCAAAGCGGCCTTTCCCAAAACTTATCTCATGCTTATAAGTATTTATCATTTGCGCTATGGAGTTTTGCAACTGCACAATTTGAACTTTCTGTAAAAAAGGCTCTAACAAGGCATGTGTTCGCTCACTGGCTTTACTTTGGTTCAGGAGGAAATAAATTATTTGGCCGGCTGCAAAAGCAAACTCTTCAACCGTATCCAATACTTCCTCGTTGTTATTGGCTACTGATTTCATCTTTTTAATTAATTCAGGAATTTTTGATGCCATATCTACTCTCTTTAATTGATTATTATTAAAATAATTATACAAGCTGAACCATATATTCAATTTTTGTTTTATGATGTAATTTTTGCTGTGTCCTTTTTCCGTTAATTTATCATTTCGCAAATCAGCAATTATACTGTTCCACATAATCTCATCCAACATGTAAGCATTTATTGCCTGTATTTTAGATTTGTAGATGTAATCGTAAAAAGCTTTACGATATTTCATTACCATTTGATAAACAGGCTCTCCACCACTTACAAATTCAGGTTTAATTTCTCCAAAATAATGTACATTATAAGTGTCTTCTCCTATTTTCACCAATGCACCATTAAAAATTACAGCAACTATTGTAGCCTCAAAATGAAATATATGCTTAATAGTTTCTGTTGGCTTCAACTCTTTATTCTGCATTAATCCAAACAGATTTCTAATTTCGGGACAGCTATTATTTTCTTCAAGAGAAAAGCGGAATTTGGTTACATAATCAAAATCCTCCAGTTCGTGCTTATAATTAAAAAACAACAAGTAATAATTCCGTAAAACTATACTGTCGTTCTCTTTAAAAATTCGCTTAAGAATTTGAGAATAATTTATGCGTCCATCCTCTTTAAAAATATTGAGGATCTGCTCACTTCGAAAAAATTCGTTTTTGTCAATAAATATGGGTAATGGTTGAGGAAAAACCTTTCTTCGTAGTAATAACGAGAAGTCATTTAAAGCTATGGTGTCATTTGCCTTAATTCTGCTGGCAATACCTTTAAACATAGTAGCAGTTTTATGTTCTAAAAAAGGTTTCTTTGCATTTAACCCGTTATAAAAATCACTTAAACCGAATGATTCGTTATTAATAATTTTATCTGTATTAAAATCATTCTTATTAAATAAGTTTCTTTTTAAGTAATTATCATGGGCAACCTTATAATCCTCAAAATCAACTCCCTTTAAATAAAAAGTAATAAAACAGTCTTTTTTCATTTCTTGAAAATGACTAATTAAATCATTTTGTGCTATACCAAAAAATGCAATTTTGGAGGTAATTTCTTTTAAAAGCTGAGCAAATATTATTATCTTTTGAGTTAAAACTTCATTGTTATCAATACATTCTTCAATGGCCTTTTCAAAATAATAATCATACAATTTGGTTATCCTTTCAGCTCCTATCCCTTCCAGTTTATCGTTATCAAGCTTTTCTTTTTTAAATGAAACAATAAAAGGGGAACATGTAACTATTTGCTTTTTTTTATCAAACACCTTATTCATATTGGTACCAATACGGGTACCCTCCTGCTCAAACTTTAAAACATCATTTAGTAAAGAGCTCATTTCCGCACCATCATAGTATTCCCATTGCTTACCCCTTTCGCCCGGAAAATTCTTCACATTACCTTGCTCATCAAACTCAATAAAAATATGCAAGCCCTTTGACGGCTCCAAGTTTTGTTCAAAAACTAAAGGTATGTTTTCTTTTAAGTGCTGTGTATAGTTAATTAGTTCTTGTATCATATTTTAATTATTTAAAATTCATTTACGAATCCTGAGCCGAATGATCAGTGTTGCTAAATTTATATTCTTATGAATACTAACTTCTTTCTCTTTTTACTTATTTTTTCTCAATATTACTTAATCAATATTACCTGTACAAACAGGTCTTAATTCACACCAACCAAAGCCACTGCTGCTCTTCTCGCTAACCCCTGCATTCCAGAGCATTTTATGCAATTCAATAGGAGCCTGCAGTTCGAAATCAAAAATATTTCCTACTACCCTTGTTTCCTTGTTGGTGCCGGACTTAACCGTGAAACCGCTTCTTTTAAATGGCTCAATAAGTTTTAGCATTATTGGAATTTCTTGAATAGAGACCTGTCGTGTATTTATATATTTTTCCTTCAAATGCCTTACCGACAACTCTTTAAACAAAGGCTCACCCGGCTTTAAATATTGAGCGTATTTTCTCCCCTCTGGTTTATAGCTAACCACCCATGGGGTTTCCAATTGGTAATGCATTGTTTCGCAATACTCAGGTTCAGGCAAGGTTTCAACACAAGTAACTTTTAAATCAAGTCCGTTAAACTTATCGCCTAAATAAAATTCTTGTTGCATAAACAAGCCCTTAACAAATGTTGTAGCCACTTCGGGCACATCGAACGCAAGCGAAATAATTATTTCATTATTTTTTATTTCAAACAATTTCTTTTCCTTCCACAACTTAGGTTTACCGAAATTGAGCCGCGAGAAACAAAACAGCTTATATAGTTTATATCCATTTTGACCATACCCCTTTTCATGTAAAAATTTTGCAAATTCGGCATCAGCTTGTTTCAATACTTTGTAAATCCAGGCACTTATAAAATACTGATAATCCATTGGCAGCATTTGTTGCTTACTATTACGATTCAATGTAATTTTCAATCTCATTTTTATAAATTATTTTTTTTAATACCATTGACTTTTGAAGAGCCATAGCTGAATATGTTAACATATGGAATAGAATTATTTGGTGATAATGAGCATAGTTCATTTGGGGGTTAAAAGGACTACAAGATTCATTTGATTAAGTTTTACAGTTTGTTGAACCGTAAATCTAATAATTATTTTATTCAAGTCGATGGAGAAAATTATTTATTTCTGACTTTCCGATTTGATTTGTCGAACAATTCATTTTAGCAACATCACAACCTGCATCACGGTAATGTTATAAAGTAAATAAAAAGAAATGCCGAAGGAAAACATTCCTATACTCCCGCCTCTGGTGGGAGTTTCTTTTTTTTATAGGATTAACACTTCAACTTCTACAAAATGGGGTGTTTTAAAGGTGGAAGACAATACATTCTACAGCTCAAACAGACAAAACAACAGATTGTCGCAAAAAATTATTACAATTACAATTTAAACCTAAAAAATATGAAATCACACGAAGTAGATTACAGAATCGGAGGTCACGACATCCAGTATGTAGAAATTGAACTGGACCCACAAGAAACAGTTATTGCCGAGGCCGGTGCCATGTTTTACATGAAAGAGGGCATTGATTTTGTCGCCAAAATGGGCGATGGCTCTGAGCCGGAAAAAGGCTTGTTTGGGAAATTAATGTCGGCAGCCTCGCGCAAAATTACCGGCGAATCCATTTTCATCACCCATTTTACCCATCATGGTGTCGGGAAAAGCCATGTTGCTTTTGCCGCCCCCTACCCCGGAACAATAGTTCCAATAGATCTAGCCGCCATGGGTGGTTCGGTAATCGTTCAGCGCGATGCTTTTTTGTGCGCTGCACTGGGTACAAAAATAAGCATGTACTTTAACCAACGAATTGGAACCGGATTTTTTGGCGGCGAGGGTTTTATCCTACAAAAACTACAAGGCGACGGCAAAGCATTTATCCATGCTGGTGGAACTCTCGTAGAACATGAACTCAAGGGCCAAACACTGCGTGTGGACACAGGTTGCGTTGTGGGTTTCCAGGAAGGCATTAATTTTAACGTGCAACGAGCAGGCAACCTTAAATCGATGGTATTTGGTGGCGAAGGTCTGTTTTTAGCTACCCTAAGTGGAACCGGAAAAGTATGGTTGCAGTCCATGCCCATCAGCAAATTAATCAGCCAGCTCTCCACGGGTAGCTCCAACAGCAGAAAAGAGGATAGTGGAGGCTTGCTTAACAACATATTTGAATAATAAAAATCCTTTTTACAGCTTCACGCACCTGCACAAACCTAAACGTGCAGTTGCGTGAATTAACTGAAAAACATTTAACCTGCCCTATTCATAAAATTGATGAATAAGGCACCAAAGGCCGATTCTGCCTAAGCAGAATCGAGGGTTAACCCTCGAAAAAAATATTTGATGTACGCGAAAACTTTTTAACTTAGCTTACTGATTCAATGTATTTAGGGTTTTAAGAGATTTTAATTAAATATTGGGCTAACTTCCGCCTCCGATAATTTTTAGGAAATTATCTGCGTTGGCGGTTTTTTTGGGGCTGCAGCCAAAAAGTAATAATCCTTCCCGCCTTAGTGGGAGCCCTTGTGGCTTGAGCACAAAATGAAGATGCCAATGTTTTACCGGACAACAGTGAAAAAAAAAATAAGCTATATAATTTTTATTGGCTACTTTTTTTTATGCTTAAAAGTACAATCTCAACGTAAATTTGAGTTTGACGGTCAAGCATCTCTTTATAGTAGTTATAGCCCTAAAAACGCTTTAGATGTGTTTATCGGGAGTAGATATTTACCCCAAGTAAATTACACGCACCCCTTTAAGAACGAAAGGCTACTCGATTTTGAAGCCTCCGCCAATTTATATGGCTCAGTGCTGTTTCATCCTTTTGACAGCACAAAAACGCATGGCAGCATTAACCCTTACCGTTTATGGGGACGATATTCAGGCCGGCAATTCGAAGCACGAATAGGCTTACAGAAAATAAATTTTGGAACTGCTCAGTTACTAAGAGCATTGCAGTGGTTCGACGAGGTTGACCCCCGCGACCCTTTAGCTTTTACATCCGGTGTATATGGTGGGTTGGGGAGGTACTATTTTTTAAACAATGCCAATATTTGGGCCTGGATTCTCTATGGAAATAAAAACCCAAGAGGATATGAGCTGCTTAAAAACAACACTGACCACCCCGAATTTGGAGGTAGAATCCAATACCCTGTCGCAAAGGGCGAGATTGCAGCTACTTATCACCATAGAAATGCCAGTTCAGAGGATTGGGAAGGGACACTACCTCCCTACCCTAACATACGCGAGAACCGCTACGCACTGGATGGCAAATGGGACGTAGGTGTGGGCGTATGGTTTGAATCGGTTTATATTGGCAAATCAAAAAATGTAGGTATGCTCACCAATCAAACCTTCACCAACTTAGGTGTGGACTATACATTTGGTATTGGTAGCGGTTTAGGCGTTTCTGCCGAACACCTTATTTCGACGTTTGACAAAAAAGCGTTCGCTTTTGAGAACAGTTCCAATGTCACGGCCACTTCTATCACCTACCCTCTAGGATTCTTCAATAATATAAGTACCATGCTATATTACGCATGGGACACCACAGATTTTGCGTACTTTCTGAATTACGAACATCAATTCAAAAAACTCACGGGCTATGTAATGACTTACTACAACCCTAAAAACCAATCGATTATTGGCAGTGCTCAAATCGAGAATTCCTTCTCGGGGCCGGGTATCCGTTTTATGTTAGTGTATAACCATTAAAAAAATAAACCATGTCGGAAAAAATCATTCAAACAGAAAATTTAGTTAAGCGCTTCCCTGTGGGAGATGGCGAATTTACCGCATTGGACGATATTAATTTGAGTTTCGACAAAGGCGAGTTCGCAGGTATTGTTGGCCCGAGCGGTTCGGGCAAAACCACCCTGCTAAATATTATTGGTTCACTCGATTCCCCAAGCCAGGGAACGGCTACTGTGATGGGGAAAAGGATATCGTCCCTATCGCATAAAGAAGCCGCCCAATTACGCAACCTCCACATTGGGTTTATTTTTCAGGTATATAACCTCTTGCCCGTTTACACGGTTTATGAAAATGTTGAATTTGTTTTGCTTCTTCAAAACCGTTCGGCGGCCGAAAGAAAAAAAGCAGTTATGGAAGCTCTTGAATGGGTTGGCATCGAAAACCTGGCCCATAAAAAACCCTCGAAACTCTCCGGCGGCGAAGGGCAACGGGTGGCTATTGCAAGAGCCATGGTAAAACGCCCCGAATTGGTACTTGCCGATGAGCCAACGGCCAACCTCGATGCCAAAAATGCCCATGCCATTCTTCAAACCATGAAAAAACTGAACGAAGAGCTCAAAACAACCTTCCTGTTTTCTACCCATGACGAAAAAGTAATGGCCTACATGAACCGACTGATTCACCTCGAAGACGGTAAGGTGGCAAAAGATGAATTGGTTCAGGCTAAAACGGTATAAGCCATGAAACTAGCCATTCATTTAGCATATAAAAACCTTATGGGGGCAGGCCTAAGAACCTGGCTCAACGCAGGAGTGCTATCGTTTGCCTTTGTATTTATTATTTTTTACAACGGCTTAATCGACGGGTGGAACAAACAAGCCAGTATCGACAGTATCCATTGGGAGTTTGGGAACGGTCAACTACTACATGGAGCATACGATGCTTCCAACCCGTTTTCAATACCCGATGGACATGGGATTTTACCCAAATCGGCACAAGCCAACTTAACACCGATTTTAATACGGCAAGCCACCATATACCCGCAGGGGCGCATGATGTCGGTTCACTTAAAAGGTATAGACGAAAACCAATCTGTTTTAAAACTACCTACTCATCTGCTTAAAAAAAGCACCGCCAATATCCCGGTAATCATGGGTACGCGTATGGCAAACACAACAAATACCCGTGTTGGCGATGAGATGTTAGTGCGTTGGCGCGACAATAATGGCACGTACGATGCCACAAATGTTACGGTAGTCGGAATTTTTGAAACAAATGTACCCAATGTAGATGTGGGGCAACTATGGATGTCGATAGATAAGCTTTGGGAAATAACAAATCTGGGGCAACATGCTACTATGTTTATCGCCAACGAACACTATGTACATCAAAACATTCCGGGGTGGCGGTTCGAAAATCAGGCCTACCTGCTTCGCGAACTGACCGAAATTATCAACATGAAAAAAACAAGCGGTGCTATCCTGTATATTTTATTATTAACCCTTGGTCTGCTGGCCATATTCGACACACAAGTATTGTCCATTTTTAGGCGACAAAAAGAAATTGGCACTTATATAGCCCTGGGAATGACCCGTTGGCAGGTGGTGCGCATGTTTACGGCCGAAGGAGGTATGTATAGTATTTTTGCCACCATCCTTGGAGCATTGTATGGAATCCCTCTTCTTGCATACTTTTCGAAAACAGGTATTGGATTTGAAATTACGGGCGACGAATTTGGAATTGTAATGGCTGAACGGATGTACCCTGTTTATGGCTTAAGGCTGATATTTGGAACTTTACTATTGGTGGTTCTTTCGGCTACAATCGTCAGCTTTTTGCCGGCACGGAAGATTTCTCAAATGAATCCCGTAGAAGCACTAAAAGGAAAACTACAATGAGAATAGCAATTAATATGGCATTCAAAAATTTAATGGGAGCCGGGTTAAGAACATGGCTCAACGTTAGTGTGCTTGCTTTCTGTTTTATCGTAATTGTTTTTTACAACGGTTTTATAAGCGGCTGGCACGAGCAAGGACGCAAAGATGCAATGGATTGGGAATATAGCCATGGTCAATTGTACCATGCCGATTACGACCCAAACAACATTTTTACATTGCCAAAAGCACATGGAAAACTCCCCAATGAAGAAACAGAAAATTTACTTCCGATTTTAATACGGCAGGGAACAATTTATCCTGATGGAAGAATGGTTTCTATCTTAATAAAAGGAATTGAGCCTACTCAAAATTTATTAAAATTACCTACCCATATCTTGAGCGAAAGCAAAGCCGAATTGCCGGTTATTATTGGTGACCGATTTGCAAATGCCGCAAACCTCGCAGTAAGCGATGAATTGTTGCTGAGGTGGAGAGATGAAAACGGCATGTACGATGCTGCCAACATTACCGTTGCAGGTATATTTAGGACCAATGTGGTAAGTGTGGATAACGGGCAAATTTGGATGTCGTTGCCTACACTACAAAAAATGACCGGGCTCAAAAATCAAGCAACGCTCTATATTGCCAATGCCCACTATAAACACAAACCCGTGGAGGGATGGGTATTTCGGAACTTAGATGTTTTACTTTCTGATTTTGATGCGGCTGTCCAAGCCGAACGAATAGGGTCGATTGCTATTTATATGGTGCTTCTCGCTCTAGGCTTATTGGCCATTTTCGATACCCAGGTTCTTTCGATATTCAGGCGACAAAGAGAAATAGGAACCTATATTGCCTTAGGCATGACCAAGTACCAGGTACTGAAAATATTTACCGTGGAAGGGGCAATGTACAGCGTTTTGGCTGCCATTGCAGGACTTGTAATTGGTGCGCCTTTATTTATTTACACCGCAACCAAGGGAATAAGCCTTGCCAATGGTACAGACCAAATGGGCTTTCGATTGGCCGACACTATTTACCCTGTATTCAGTTTTAGACTAATAGTGGCAACTTTTGTGATTCTGATTGCTTCGGCTACCTTGGTTAGCTTTTTGCCAGCCCGTAAAATTTCCAAAATGAATCCTGTAAACGCATTAAAAGGAAAAATAGGATGATAAAATTTATATTCAAAGCTATTTTGAGGGATAAAAACAGAAGTCTTCTTCCCATCATTGTGATATCTATCGGGGTATTTTTAACCATTGCTTTAAGTGGATATATTAAAGGGGTATTTGGCGATATGATTGACCAAACCGCCCGGTTTAATACAGGCCATGTAAAAATAATGTCAAAAGCCTATGCCGAAAACAAAGACCAAATCCCTAACGACCTTGCTTTGATGGACGCCCGTGAACTAACGACTTCGTTAAAAACGGATTTCCCTACGTTTACTTGGGTAAACCGCATCAGGTTTGGTGGTCTGCTCGACGCAACAGATGGCAATGGGGGTTCGAAAGGTCAAGGACCTGCTGCGGGCATGGCCATAGAAATATATTCGGAGCCCTCCCAAGAAGTGGAACGCTTGAATATACCAAACGCTATTGTTACGGGAGCCGTGCCAAGCAAAAGTGGCGAGGCATTGATTGGCCATGAGTTTGCCAACAAATTGGGGGTGAAAGTGGGTGATGAAATTACCTACATGGGCACTACCATGAATGGCGCAATGACTTTTGAAAGCTTAACAATATCAGGTACCGTTCGTTTTGGCATATCGGCTATGGATAAGGGCATGATTATCATCGATATTGCCGATGTCCGTAAGATGCTCGACATGCAAGACGCTACAGGCGAAATACTTGGATACTCGAAAGACGAGCTATATTTTGATGAGGTGGCTCGTAAAGTAAGCAACACCTTTAACGCTAAATATATAGATAACACGGATGAGTACGCCCCTATTATGCTGCCGCTTAGCGCACAAAACAGCATGGGAAGCTATTTGGAAATGGTTGATTCTTTTTCTTCGTTGTTTATTATCATATTTATTGTCATCATGTCCATCGTACTTTGGAATACCGGATTAATAGGTGGGCTGCGCCGCTACCAGGAATTTGGAATTCGTATCGCGCTGGGCGAAGAAAAAGGACATATCTATAAAACGCTTATTTACGAAGCAATCGCAATAGGAACTATAGGTTCTGTTTCGGGTACAATATTAGGTGTTTTACTCACCCTGTTTATGCAAAAACACGGGATAGATATCAGCGGCATGATGGAGAACGCAACCATGATGATGCCATCAGTTATGAAATCGAAGTTTACCCCTGAATTATTGTATATTGGTTTTATACCCGGATTATTTGCTATGGTTATTGGTAATATGTTATCGGGCATAGGTATCTATAAACGTGAAACTGCCACTCTCTTTAAAGAACTGGAAATTTGATTTGTTGAATATCAAAAAGAAAAAATTATGCATTATTTATTAACAATAGCTATGTTGGTTTGTGTATCCCCTTCGCTATTTGCACAGGATGCGGCAGGCATTATTAAAAAAGTGGATGATAATATGATATCTGAAACACAAATTATGGTGTCTGAGATGGTTATCCATGGCAAGAGAAATAACAGGGTGGTTACATCGAAAGGTTATTCGGAAGGACGCTTTAAGTCCTTTACCGAATATCTGGCTCCGGACAGGGAGAAAGGGATTAAGATGTTAAAACTGGAAAATAACCTATGGATCTATTCTCCTTCAACCGATCGAACCATACAACTATCGGGTCACATGTTACGTCAATCGGTTATGGGATCCGACCTATCGTACGAAGATATGATGGAAGACCGTAAACTAATGGACATGTACAATGCCAAGGTCACAGGCGAAGAGGTAATCGACAGCCGTAAAACATGGGTTTTACAGCTTAACGCCAAGGTGGATGACGTGGCTTATGATAGCCGCAAAATATGGGTTGACCAAGAACGGTATGTCCCTTTAAAGGAAGAGCTGTACGCCAAAAGTAATCGAAATCGGCAATGGCCTTGTTACGGCGGTTCTCCTTTAAAGGAAGAGCTGTACGCCAAAAGTGGGCAACTATTAAAAAAAACAGTGATGTCGGACATTAAAAAAATAGATGGCAGATGGTACCCAACAACCCTGAACTATAAAGACATGCTGAAAGACGGGAAGGGTACTGATTTTATAGTGAAAGAGATTCGCTTTAACGAGCCTATACCTGAATATATCTTTAGTAAGGCATCCTTAAAAAAGTAGGTACGATAAGGTTTCGCCAAAGATGAATTCATATCTCCTAGTCCTATTTATTGTGTGCCGTAGTTATTCATTTTGCAAATTAACCAATATAATTTCCGGTCTGAATAAAATCTTAATGGTGTAGAGAGACCCGCACAGCCAGTCCCGCTTTTTTTTTTGCGGGATACGGTGATCCCGCAGAGCGGAATAAATAGTGAGCGGCGCACTGGCGGTCATTTGGCCGTTAGGCGGGTACGATTGTGGCAAGTTATTATAATTTTATAGTTATTTCATTATCATTCATGGGATTATAAGCCCTTTTTCCTTCGTAAAAAAAACACGAAACCATATCCAAAAATATTTGATTCTTAAATTCCGTTTCAATATCTAATGTTGAATATGTCAATTCAATAATTTTATTGTCTCTTTCGAATAGGTAGTCAAGAATCATTATGTTTTCATTGTTTCGAATTAGTTTAATAATGGAATAATATGATGTATCCTTTTTATTAACAATTTCAAAACTGTAGTGTTTTTTTAGTTTTTCTTCTTGTGCAACTTTGTTGGTAGAGTAATATAGGTATTCTTGAAGTGTCATTTTTATACTATCCTTATTATTATAGGTTACAGCAAAGAATTTTGAATACTTAATCGGACTAATTGTCTCGAAAGTTGCTTCAAACAATCTACTTGTTTCTTTATTAACACTCCAGTTTTTAGGGTAACTCATTTTTATGTCATTTGAATTATCCCTGAATATAGACCAATCAACTTTCATTGAAGTGTCTCGATGAAGAGTATACATCCATTCATCAATTCTCATACCTTCTAGAAATCTCCCTTTTGATATATTCTTACCATTTTTTAAAGCAAAATTCCAATTATTGGTTTCTAAACCAGAATCGTTATCTGTTTCTCCTGATATTTTAATGACTTCTCCATCTAAAGTATAAGATGATAAATAAGTGTATTCAAAATCCTTGCTCCCACATGAAGCAAATAATGTTAGAATAATAATTATCAAAAAGTATCTTGTCATTTGCGACTTTGTTTTAATTTGCCACACAACGTTCATAATAAAGGGTCGTGGGCTAATATGAAAAACCAAACTCTCAAAACCCCACTGTGCCGAAGTTTTTGTTTTGGTTATAAATTTATTCTTTTATCTAGCCGAAGCAAAAGCTTCGGCGTGCTAATTCAGAGTGTAAAGGCTTCAAAAACAGCTTACCAGCCCATGCCATTTATTTTATTGTTGGCATTTCGTTTTTTATTTCCATTTATCAATACCAACCACACTCTCATTAACTTCATCTTTCCATGATTTCCCGAATTTATCATCTAAATATTTAAATACTTCATAATTGTATTGTTCTATACATTCAATCGGTGGAGCAACACAACCATAGTCATCATATTTAACTCCATATTTATTTTCAAACTGTTCTTTGTCTGGAATATATGTTGGTGCAATTCCTCCAATAAGAAGTAAACGTGGTTTCAACGATTTTATATCATTTATTGCGGTTTCTCGATCAATTTCACATTTTGCTAACAATAAAATTTCCATTGGTGTTATATCTCTTGTCACATTTATTATTGTATCAAATATGTCAAAGCCCAATCCAACAACTTCTAATTTATATTCCCCTGATTTAACACTGTCAATTTTAAAACATCCTCTTTCTTTTGTACAAGTTCCTTTTCTAATAGATTTTATCCGTAAACAAGCACTTGTTGGTTTAGCCTCTCCATTTTCAGTCACTATTTTGACTTGTCCTTTTATAGTGTATACATCTTTCGACTGAGCATTAATCAGATTAACTAATCCAATGAAAAATGTAGCTAATAATATGTGTTTTATTCTCAAAGTATATAATTGTTTACGAGTTGTTGTTTAAATGCACCCCAACGTATAAGGATTTTATCCTTTGTTCGACCAAGATACTGAAAAAGTTGAGTATTGATTTAATATTCAAAATTATTGTGAGGATGAAATGCGGGGTATAAAGGATAAAATTATGTTGGACGAAGGCGGCTTTGTCTAT
>JAGXIO010000086.1 GCA_024635555.1 Saccharicrinis sp. | reverse complement strand
CTCCATACTATGGGCACAAGAAACTACGGTTACAGGTAAAGTAACATCCGGGGATGATGGCATGGGTATCCCAGGAGTTAGTGTATTAGTAAAAGGAACTACCACTGGCACCATCACCTCCCTCGACGGCGATTTTTCGCTGCAGGCTAATTTGGGAGAAACGCTCGTGTTCTCTTTTATTGGCATGGAAAAGCAGGAGCATGTGATTAGCTCTTCTACTATTAACGTGGTGATGCAAAAAGAAGTATCTGATTTGGACGAGGTTATTGTTGTGGGTTATGGTGTTCAGAAAAAGAGCGTTGTAACTGCGGCAATTAGCAGTGTCAATGCCGAAGAACTGGAAAAAGCAAATCCATCACGTATTGAAGACGTGTTAAAAGGACGTGTTTCTGGTGTTCAAATCACGCAAAGTTCGGGTCAGCCGGGTGCCGATTCAAAGGTGCGGATACGTGGTGTGGGTACGGTTAACAATAGCGACCCTTTGTATATTGTTGATGGGATGGCTGTTGATGGTGGGATTAATTACCTGAATCCAGCGGATATCGAGTCGATAGAGGTACTAAAGGATGCAGCTTCGGGAGCTATTTACGGTGCAAGAGCTGCCAATGGAGTTATTTTGGTTACAACAAAATCAGGAAAAAAGGGTAGAGCTACTATTAATTATGATTTTTCCTATGGATTCCAAAATCCATGGACTACAAGGGATGTGCTTGATGCAACAGAGTATATGACCATCATGAACGAAATGGAACTTAACGATGGAAACGCAGCTAGGTATACTCAAGATCAAATTGCAAATGCTGGTGCCGGAACGGATTGGCAAGATAAGGTTTTCAATGATAATGCTCCTGTTCAAAATCATCAGGTAAGTTTAAGTGGAGGAAACGATTATTCAAATTACTTTTTATCCTTCGGTTATTATAACCAAGAAGGTATTGTAGGTGGTAACTTTGACCGTTCAAATTTTGAGCGTTATAGTGTTCGTCTGAATAATACCTATAATGTTTTTGATGAAGATAGAATGTTGTTTAAAAGATTAAAAGTTGGTGTTAATGCTGGTTATACTCGTATTGCCTCAACGGGAATAGAAACGAATACAGAGTTTGGATCGGTACTAGGTAGTGCACTTGCGTTTGATCCTACCATTTCAGTATACGCTGAGGATCCTGATGCTATATTAGCAGAACGTCCAACTGCGGTTACGGATAAAGATGGAAGAGTATTTTCCTTACCGCCCGATGGATTTCAAGAAATAGCGAACCCTGTAGCCATGTTAAATGAGCCTTCTCGTTCTGTTGATAATTCAGATAAAATTGTTGCTACCTTTTGGGGAGAACTAGAACTGATTAAGGATCTTAAATTTAAAACAAGTTATGGTGTAGACCTTGCTTTTTGGGGTAACGATGGATATACTTTTCCTTATTTCTTAGCAAGTCAAGGTAAATCGATAACTCGCAGTGAAGTTTATTCAAGTATGAACAGAGGGTTTACCTATCAAATAGAAAATACATTGAATTATACAAAGTCCTTAAATGAGAAGCATAATTTTTCTGTACTATTAGGCCAATCAGCAAAGGAATATAAAGTTCGTATGTTATGGGGTAGGGATTACGATTTATTGGAGTTAAATCCCACCAAAGCGGTTATTGATTATGCCACTGCACCCGAAGAGGATTCTTATTTAACTGGAGGCACAGATGGTTTTACCTCAAAAACATTAGCGTCATATTTTGGCCGTTTGGACTATAATTTTGATGAAAGATATATGCTGCAGGCAACGGTACGTAGAGATGGTTCTTCGAATTTTGGACCTAACAATAAATGGGCTGTTTTTCCTTCGTTATCAGTAGGTTGGAATGTAACCAATGAAATATTTATGGACAATGCACCTGGCTGGTTAAGTTATTTAAAACTTAGAGCGAGTTGGGGTAGAAATGGTAACGAAAATATGGATGCATTCTCTTATACCAGTTTAATGGATGGTGGACAGAACTACTATTTTGGTTCTGGAGAACTTTCAGCTATGCAATATGGTACAAATGCAGCAAGAATTGCTAATCCAGACGTTAAGTGGGAAGAGTCAGAACAAATAGATATAGGTATGGATTTCAGGTTGTTTAGGCATGCGCTTGCAATTGGTATTGATTATTTTAAAAAGGATACCAAAGGTATGTTAATGGTACAACCAATTCCAAGATTAGCAGGAAAAGAAGGGCCATGGGCAAATACCGGAGATATGGAAAATCAAGGTATTGAAATAGAAGTAACCTATAAAGATAATATGGGTGATTTAAATTATAGCATATCTGCTCAAGCTTCGTATATAAAAAATAAGTTAATCAATTTGGGGAATGATTCTGGTGAAAACGTTTATGAAACCTCAGGTGCCTCTGGTGTTGGTAGCTATGTGAAAGGTAAAAACGGAGAAGTATTTCCTTATTTTTATGGATTTAAAACAGAAGGAATATTACAAACACAAGCAGAGGCAATCGAATATAATGCAAAGTATGATCAAAAGGCTGTAGCTGGTGACGTTCGTTTTGTGGATTATGATGAGAATGGCGAACTTGATGATTCAGACAGAACACAAATAGGTAAAGGTATGCCTGATTGGACTTATGGATTAACTTTAGGTGCAGATTATAAAAACTTTGATTTTAGTGCATTTTTCCAAGGAAGTGTTGGGAATGATATTTTCGATTTATCACAAAGGGGTGATATATCTACAATGAACAAACCCACTTGGATTATAGACCGTTGGACTGGTTCTGGCACTTCAAATAAAATTCCTAGGGTAACAGCTAAGAATCTTAACACCAATTGGCGTTCGTCAGATTTATACATAAAGGACGGATCTTACCTTAGATTAAAAAATATTCAATTGGGATATACGCTACCAAAAACACTAATTAGTGAAGATTTAGTTAGAAATTTTAGAGTATTTGTTTCAGTAGAAAACCTTCTGACTTTTACAAAGTATGATGGTTTTGAACCTGAAATAGCCTCTGGAAATTACACAACAATTGGTGTAGATAAAGGAATTTATCCACAATCGAGAACTATTTCGTTTGGAGCTAATATTACATTCTAAATTAAAAAATACAGTCATGAAGAAAAATATATTATCAATATTCCTTATTGCTTTAATTGGCTTTAGCTCATGCAGTGAGGATTTCCTAACAGTTGAACCAACTGCTTCGCAGGAAGCAGGAGGAGTAGTTGCTGAAGGGGCTATTTTGTCAAACCTTGGTTCTGCATATAAAATATTGTTGTTCGATAGTTATGCAGACGGTAATTATAATTCGATACCCTTTATGTCTGATTTACGATCAGATGATATTTATAAAGGAGGAGGCGATGCCGGAGATCAAAGAATGCTCTATTTATTGTCGCAGTTTAATAGTAATGCAAATGAAACTGCCGAAGGTTTATGGGGAATTTACTATGCCGGATTATCTAGGTGTAATGGTGTTTTAATGGCATGTGATAATGCTGTTGATGTAAGTGACGATAAGTTAGCTCAGTATAGAGATGAAGCTCGTTTTCTCAGAGCATATTATGTGCATTGGTTATGGAAATTTTGGGGTAATATTCCTTATTTCGAGGGAGAGCTCACTGCTCCGTATATGGCTCCACAGTATACAGCAGATCAAATTTATGCAGAGCTTATCCAAGATGTCGATTCTGTTATAGAAGGTAATAACTTACCTATGAAAACAACAGCAGCAAACGATGGGCGAGCGACTATAGCAGCAGCAATGATGCTTAAAGCGCGAATCGTGATGTATCAAAAGGACCAAAGCAAATATGGTGAAGTATTGGCTGATATGGAAAAGATATATGAAAGTGGAAAATTTCAATTAAATGAATTTGCTTCTATCTGGGATAGAGAAGGCGAGTTCGGCCCGGGATCTATTTTTGAAGCCAATCATTTGCCCGAAGGTAAGGATTGGGACGCTGCCTGGAATGGTTATGGAACAAACCTTCCTGCATTTATATCTCCTAATGCATTAAAGGAGGATGTTGTAGATGATTTGAGCGGAGAAGAGTTTTATAAAGGAGGTTGGGGTTTTGGTCCTGTTCGTCCTGAATTATTATCTATTTTCGAAGATGGAGATGAGAGATTAGCTGCTTCAATCAATCATTTTGATGCAGATGCATATGTAGCTCGTTTTCAGAATACAGGATATTTCTTAGCCAAGTATGCAGCACGCATAGAGTATAACGAGGCACCATTTACAGCAGATTTGAATTATGAAAATAATTTTAGGATTTTCCGTTATGCTGAGGTGTTGTTAAATACTGCAGAGTTAATAGTGATTCATGGTGTTGCCCCAACTACAGACTTGACGGCACAAGCTTGCATAGATGCCATTAGAGGTAGAGCAGGTGTTGGTTCTATAGTTGCTTCAGCGGCAAACATAAAATTAGAGCGTCGTCGCGAGTTTATAGGTGAAGGGATGCGTTTCTGGGATTTAGTTCGTTGGGGAGATACAAACGTTCTAACAGAGAATGTTCCTGCTTATTCATCAGAAAGAACATGGAACAAAAACTGGAAATATCTTCCGATTCCACAGTCAGAAATTGATAAAACTGAGGGTGAATTCAAGTTGGTTCAAAATGACGGTTATTAGTTTATAGGGTTAACATTAAAATAAATTAAAATGAAGAAGTTTATATATTTAATAGTTTTGGCGTTCACATTTGGGGCATGTTCTCCGGATGATTATGATATGCCACAGAACTTAACAGCAGAAGATGTTCGTTGGGAGTACGTCAACACTGGCGTTGTAAATGAATTTACCTTAATAAACAACACCCCCGGAACCACTGCGGTTTGGGACATGGGTAATGGAGTTAAGGCAAATGGAAATGAGGTTGTGGCTCAGTATTCGCTGGCAGGTACTTACACGGTAGCTTTAACTGTAGTGTCACAGGGGGGTACGGTTACGGTTACCGAGGATATTACATTGGCGGAAGATAATCCGGCATTCCTTTCTGGCTATCCATATGACGAGTTAATTGGTGATGGATCAAAAACATGGGCTGTGGATGGTTACTCTGAAAAAGCTTTTGGTTTAGGACCTACATTGGCTAATCCTCTTCAATGGCATGGAGATGCTATTGGGGCCCGTAAAGGAAAAGGATTGTACGACGACCGTTTCACATTCGCTCTGACTGAAAATGGACTGACATTGCAACAGGTTACCAACGGTGAGGTATATGCAAATAGTGGTTGGGCTGCTAATTTAGGGTCAACCGATGGCCATAAGGAAGCGGATGGAAATGATTTTATTATGCCCTACCCCGGAGGTACCAGTACATGTGTTGTTGCAGGAAGTGTTCTGTCTACAGACGGAGGTTTTCTTGGATATTATGCAGGAGCAACTGATTATGAGTTGATAAAGGTTACAGACGATTTGTTAGAGGTTGCATTTTGGGATACGAAAGGCAATTTTTATTGGTACACCAAATTAGTCCCTGTTGATAAGCTTGCTGAAGAGCCAGAGGCAAAACCACTGCAAATTGTTTCTATTGCAACACTTACAGATGCTTTTGATGGAACTTCTGGACTCACTTGGCTTTCAGACCCAGTAGGTAGTTCAACAAAGATTGTAACAGATGCTAAAGACCCAAAAAGTTCAAAAAATACGGTTGCTAAGTTTACAAGAAGTGGCGATGTATATGCAAACTTTAGTACAAACCTTTCAGGTAAAGCCATTGACTTTGCAAACGGATCTAAGATCATGATGAAAGTTTATGTTCCAAGTTCAAATGACTATAGTACGTCAGGTGTTACAGCCGGTGATTGGATTACGATACCTGGAACTGATGCGGAAAAAATGACTTTGGAATTGAAGTTTCAGAATGACGCCTTGGGTGGCAATGCATGGCAAACTCAAATGACACTTAAAACTGATGTATTGAAAGACTATGAAGATCAGTGGGTAACTTTAGTGTTTGATTTTAGCGAAAAGTATGCAGCTTCAGCTAATGCGGATAAAGATCAGCTAGGTAAATTCGTAATTCAATACGGAGGTGAAGGTTGGGCTTATTCCAATAATATTGAAATTTATTTTGATGACATCATGGGAATCGAAAATTCAATAGCAACAATAAAGTCTGCTAATGCCAATGTTATAGTTATAAAGTAATTGTTTGGTTATTATCACCACCTGATTGTCAGGTGGTGATAATAAATATTGAAGTAATCATTTTGCATTTCTTTTAGACTGGACAATTTTATTTAAAATGAAAAATCTCGGAATGAATAAAAAGATTAACATGTTATTTTGGGTGTGGATAGGTGTAATAATAGTTTTTAGTTCTTGTTCCGATAATGAAAAAACAGATTTTTATACTGCTGGTTTTACATTCGAAATAGACAGTTCTAACCCTAACCTTGTAAATTTCACCAATACATCCCAAGGTGACTATTTATATTTGCAATGGGATTTTGGTAAAGTAGAGGGCGTGGGCACTAAAGAAACAGATAAAACAAGGGTGCAGTCTATCTATTACCCTCAAAAGGGAAGTTATGAGGTTACCCTAATGGTTTGGGGTCCCACAAATAAAAGCAGCGATACAAAAACAGTTACTAAAACCGTAACTATCGAACAGGATGATCCGGATTTTGATGGAGAAGGAGTTTTACTTTGGTCTGATGAGTTTGACGGTGCATCCGTGAACTTAAATAATTGGACATTTGAAACAGGAGATAACGGATGGGGCAATAACGAATTGCAGAATTATACCAATGGGGATAATGCGCACATCAGCAATGGTAAGCTTATAATTACAGCAAAAAAGCTGAATGATAATAAAGCGGTAGGTTCTTATACCTCTACCCGAATGATAACTTGGGGGAAAAAAGAAATTACTTACGGGCGGATTGAGGTGAGAGCTAAATTACCCGCAGGAAAAGGAATGTGGCCTGCCATATGGATGTTAGGCGCCAATTTAAATACAGTATCCTGGCCGGCATGTGGAGAGATTGATATAATGGAATATGTAGGATATCAGCCCAACGTGGTGCATGCCACGGTGCATACGGCAGCGGGTTCCGGTAGTAATGGTGATGGAAGTTCTAAAACATTGGAAACTGCCGAAGAGGAGTTTCATGTGTATGGTTTAATATGGGATCGATCGTCCTTAACGTTTTATATAGATACCGCCGACAATGTAACGCATGTATATGCACCATCGGTTAAAAATGCCTCAAACTGGCCTTTTGATAATCCACATTTTTTTATTTTGAATGTGGCTGTGGGTGGAAATTGGGGCGGTGCACAGGGTATTGACAATACGATCTTTCCACAAACCATGGAAGTAGATTACGTACGGGTTTATAAATAAGTTATTACCCCAGTATTAAAAAATAATGCAATGAAACAACTAACAATATTTCTTTTTGCGGCACTATTGCTGTGCAGTTGCCAGACCAAGTTGAAATATGAACTGGTATGGAGCGATGAGTTTGATTACAAAGGCCTCCCCGATGGCGACAAGTGGGATTTCGATACCATTGGCAACAGTTGGGGCTGGGGCAACAAGGAGCTACAGCATTACACGGTGGCTCGTACCGAAAATGCCCGTGTGGAGGATGGTTTGCTGATGATCACGGCATTGCCTGAAGATGGTTTTCCGAAGACTTATACATCTGCGCGCTTAACCACCAAAGGCAAGGGCGATTGGCTTTACGGCAGAGTAGAGGTGCGAGCAAAAGTGGCCAAAGGCAAAGGTATTTGGCCTGCCATATGGATGCTGCCCACCGAAAATACATATGGGCCATGGCCCAAAAGCGGCGAGATAGACATTATGGAACATGTGGGCTACGAACCGGATTCTCTTTATTTTACGGTTCATACCGAGGCTTTTAACCATACTCTGGGAACGCAAAAGGGCAATGCGGTGTATCTGCCCGATGCCGAAGATGAATTCTATACCTATGCCATTGAATGGGCAGCAGATAAATGTGATTTCTTTATAGACGAGCGCAAGGTGTTCACCTTCGATAAAGAAGGCGATGCATCGGACAAATGGCCCTTCGACCAACCCTTTCATTTGTTGCTCAATGTAGCCATAGGAGGCGATTGGGGCGGTAAATATGGAGTGGATGAAAATATATTCCCAGCCACTATGGAGGTGGATTACGTAAGGGTGTATAAACAAAGGCAATAGTGCGTATTTGCAAAATTATGGCGTCAGCCCATAGTTACACTATGTAGGTAGCTTTTGTCGTATGGGGGAGTTCTTGTCTGGTACAGGATCAAATGTTAGTTAAAAGTTTAGTATTACTAATTTTAATCCTCAAGGAATTTTTAACGACTAATTGTATTTAAACTTGTATTTTTGCCTAAATGTCTGATAGATTTTAATATTAGTAAAAATTATATCGAAATGAAAAAAATATTTTATTTGACAATGGGGATGGGGGCAGCCTTATTGTTGGCTTCAATTAGTTTACCCAAACAGGATGCCGCAAAGGATTCCATTGACCAAAAAGTGGAAACTCTATTAGCAAAAATGACCTTGGAAGAAAAGGTAGGGCAGATGAACCAATATAACGGTTTTTACGATGCCACGGGGCCTGCGCCTAGCGAAGGCAATGCCAAAAATAAATTCGAGCATCTTAAAAAAGGATGGGTAGGTTCGGTGTTAAATGTGCGTGGAGCCAAAGAAGTACGAGAACTACAAAAGATGGTGGTGGAAGAATCACGCCTCGGCATTCCGCTTATTTTTGGTCTTGATGTAATTCACGGGCACAAAACTCTGGCACCTATTCCTTTGGGCGAAGCTGCTAGTTGGGACCTGGAAGCAATACGTAAATCGGCAAGGATGGCAGCCGTAGAGGCCTCAGCCGTGGGCATAAACTGGACTTTTGGGCCCATGGTGGATATCTCGCGCGATGCCCGATGGGGACGTGTGATGGAAGGTGCCGGAGAAGATCCTTACCTGGGAGCCAAAATTGGCGTGGCACGTGTCAAAGGGTTTCAGGGCGATGATCTTGCGGCTAACAATACCATTGCGGCCTGTGCTAAGCACTTTGCCGGATACGGTTTTGCCGAAGCGGGCAGGGACTATAACACAGTTGACGTAGGTACATCTACTTTGTACAATGTTATTCTTCCTCCCTTTAAAGCCGCTGTACAGCAAGGTGATGTGAAAACCGTGATGAACGCCTTTAATATCCTAAACGGAATACCTGCTACAGGTAATGCGTTTTTACAACGTGAGATTTTAAAAGAGAAATGGGGTTTTGATGGTTTTGTGGTTTCCGATTGGGGAAGCATAATGGAGATGATACCCCATGGTTTTGCTGCCGACCTTAAAGAAGCTGCCATGCACGCTGCTAATGCCGGATCCGATATGGATATGGAATCGTACGGCTATCTGAAACATTTGGTTGATTTGGTAAAAGAAGGAAAGGTAACTGAAGATAAGATTGACGATGCTGTTCGCAGGATACTCAAAGTAAAATATGAGCTGGGATTGTTCAACAATCCTTACCTATATTGCGATGAAGCACGGGAAAAGGAAATGCTGTACCATGCCGATCATTATGAGGATGCACTTGATATGGCCCGCAAATCAATCGTGCTGTTAAAAAACAATCCAGCAAGTAATAAAAGTAAGTTATTGCCATTTGAAAAAGGTAAAAAAATTGCCGTAATAGGTGCTTTGGCCGACGACAAAACCAGTCCGCTGGGCAGTTGGAGGATAGGCTCCGATGATGGTACCGCAGTTTCAGTTTTGGAAGGGTTGAAGGAGTATACCGATTTTACCTATGCCAAAGGAGCCAACGTAGCTTTAGGAGCACCGGAATTTCAACAGCAAGTGGATATAAACACCACAGATAAAAGCGGTTTTGGAGAAGCAGTAGCTTTAGCCAAAAAATCAGAAACCGTGGTGATGGTGCTGGGCGAACATGGTTTTATGTCGGGCGAAGGACGTAGCCGCACAGATATTGGTTTGCCGGGTGTTCAGCAGGAGTTGCTGGAGGCAGTGTATGCCGTCAATAAAAACATTGTGCTTGTATTGATGAATGGTCGCCCCTTGGCATTGCCCTGGGCTGCAGAGCATGTGCCAGCTATTGTGGAGACCTGGCATCTGGGTACCCAATCGGGCCATGCCATTGCACAAGTGTTGTTCGGCGATTACAACCCGTCGGGCAAGTTGCCCATGAGCTTTCCACGCAGCGTGGGCCAATGTCCTATCTATTACAACCACTATAGTACGGGTCGTCCCGATGAGGAGGCTTTCGTTTTTTGGTCGCATTATATTGATGAATCTAACGATCCAATGTATGCCTTTGGTCACGGTTTGAGTTATACAGATTTCGAATATTCCGATTTTAAAATTGATGATACTAATCCTGCGGAAATCAAAGTTTCGGTTGTGGTGAAGAATAAGGGCAAAGTGGCCGGCGAAGAAGTTTCTCAACTTTATATTCACGACAAGGTCGCCAGCGTTGCTCGACCTGTTAAAGAACTCAAGGGATTTGAAAAGTATAGCCTAGAATCGCAGGAAAGCAAGATCATTACTTTTACGCTAACGGAAGCGGAATTAGGTTTTTACGATAACCAAGGAAAGTTTATCGTGGAACCAGGCATGTTCGATATAATGGTGGGCACCAGTTCCATAAAAGGATTGAGCGGAAGCTTTGAGCTGAAGTAGGATTTTTAAGTTTTACTCGGAGCGCGACTTGAAGTCGCACCCCGAGTTTTAAACTGTTTATTTTCTCACGGGGTGACTATGTTTACTCACGGGGTGACTAGGTGCAAGATGCCTATAGTCACCCCGTTAGTATTTATAGGCAATTAGGCTTCCAAAATCCGCTATGAATCACTAAATTTGACACGTGTTTATTAATTTTAGATTCTTTGCTTATGAGATCGTTGTTTTTCCTATTCATGTTCATTGTGCTTGCTCAGATTAATATCTACGGACAAAAAGAGAAGTTACCCAGATTTTTTGATGATCCAGTTTGCATAGATTCTACTGGAGTTATTTTAATTCCTACGCGTTACAATACTGATCATTTATCGAGTAATAAAATAGCTTTTTGGAATAACTACGCTGCCAATATTCTGATCGTTGAAAACAATAACGAGAAAGGTATCATGCTATTCGAAGAAGATACCTACATTAAACCTTTTGAAAAAGAAGAATCACACCATTACTACCCTCCCTTTAGGATATCGGATAATAAGGTTTCGAGCTCAATAGGCAAAGAATATGTTTTCTACTTGGTTAAGAATGTTGATTTTGATGGCAATGAAAGAATTGATGAAGGTGATCCTTTAATATTATACTCCACGGATTTAAAGGGAAAAAAACTGAATCGTTTATCGCCTGAACACGAAAATGTTGTTTCCTATCATGTGTATGAAAAAACGCAGTATCTTCTGATAAAACTGCAAAGGGATATCAATAGGGATAAAGCTTTTAATAATAGGGATAAGGACTTTTACTTTAAGATGCTTAGCCTAAGTAACCTAGAAGAAATAAAAGACATTGATTTGAACCATTAAAAGGTGTTTTTAAATTTAATGCGGACTAAAAGAGCGAAGTAGTGTTGGAGATGATTAATAAGTTGAGCTGCGATTTCGATATGCTAGAGATTAAACCGTGAAGATATTTGTAGGGATAAAAATAGATGTTCCGCCAGAACTTACACGCATTAAACGTGAGTTAAACCATGCCCACAGTAAATGGGTAACGGATACCAATTACCACCTTACTTTAGTATTTATAGGGCAGACTGAACCTGAGGATATTGGTAAAATATCGAAGACTTTATCTAAGATTGTTGGACATCACCCACCGTTTAATTTAAAAATAAAAGGAGTTGGGAAATTTCAAAATCGCAGAAGCAGTGGCGTAATTTGGCTTGGGGTAGAGGATAATGTTGTCCTGAAAAAGCTACACAATGAGGTAAGCGATTCCCTACTTAAAATTTTGCCCAACCTTAAAAATCAATACAAGGACTATACGCCTCATATAACAGTGGCAAGAATCAAAGGAAAAGAGGAACTTGACCATTTTAAACTGCTGTTCGATAAGCTTAACCTGAAAATGCAGCAAAGTGTGAATGAAATTTTGCTGTACGAGAGTGTTTCTGCGCCTCTTGCCTGCCTGTCCGGTAGTCAGGGGGTCGAATACAAGGTGCTGGAACGGTTTGGATTAAATGAAAAAGGCCGATCCAAAAAGAACCGGCCTTGATTTTATTATGATTTTATCTTATAGGTCAAACAACCTATTTGTAATGTGTCAATCGCTATCAGCCAACTGCTATCAGCTAACAGCTAACAGCTATTATCTTACAAACCAAACAACCTATAACCAACAGAAATGGTGAGCACATCGGTTTTTTGACCGATTTGGGCTTTGGTAATATCTTTCATTCCCCATTCATAACGCACGTCGGCCGAAAGTTTCCATACCTGAGCGCCTAAACCAGCCTGAAAAGTCCAGTTAGAGGTTTCTAGATCTTTGATATCGGAACTTGACATGAAAGAAGCCACGGGACCCGCTAAGCCATAAATCTGTGCTACTTTCAAATCTAACAATTGTAGGTTGGCCAAAAGAGGTATGTCCCATGTCTTTATATCTCCACCCTTATTTTCACCAGCAACCACTAAACCTGATTGCTTTTTAGCATAGTAAATTTCTGGCTGAAAGGATAAGCTACCAATTAATTTTAAACGACCATAGGCACCAAATAAAAAACCATTTTTTGCTTCGTTCTTAATGTCTGCTGTGCTTGGAATGTTTGAAGTGTTTATTTTTGTGCTATTGAAACCAGCCTTTAAACCAATGGCTAACTTATCCTGTGCGTTGGACACACTTACCAATCCTACTAAAAGGAATACTAAAAGAATCTTCTTCATACTAAAAGGTTTTAAATATTAAGTTAATAACGTACGTGTTTGCTAATAATGACAATCGTATCACGACAAACACTTATAATTAATTATTAGCAAAGCTGTTCAAAACTTCTGTATCATGCAACTTTTGTACCAGCACAGCTATACAGTTACTATTTACTGTCCCTGCTGCTTACCTTACTTCTGGCAGGCTGTCTTCGGTTGTTGTTTTTATTGGCCGGAGCTTTCTGGTTTCGTTGGAACGATTTTTTTGCTGGTTTTAAGTCTTCCTCAGTTGCTTCGCCCGGTTCAAATCCTTCTAGTACTTTTAATGGGATGTTATGCTTCAGCAGTTTCTCAATATCCCTTAAATAAGCCATCTCTGAATGATCCACCAATGAAACGGCAACCCCATTGGCTCCGGCCCGGCCGGTACGGCCTATGCGGTGCACATAATCCTCAGGTATGTTAGGTAATTCAAAGTTAACCACATAAGGCAATAGGGGGATATCCAGACCACGAGCAGCTACGTCGGTGGCTACCAATGCTCTAACAGCTCCTTTTTTGAAGTTATCCAAGGCTTTTACCCGTGCATTTTGGCTTTTGTCGCCATGTATTTCGGCAGCAACTACTCCTCGCTTGTTCAGTTTTTTACCTAATCTATTGGCGCCACTCTTGGTGCGTGTAAAAATGAGTATCTGTTTCCAGTTGTCGTCATTTATCAACTTTATCAATAACTCTGTCTTATCTATTTTGGCCACGTGATATGCCTTTTGAACTATTTTTTCAACGGTTGTGTTTTCGGGCGTGGCCTCAACAGTTACAGGATGCTGTAAAAATACATTGGCCAAGTTTTTTATTTCTTTGGAAAAAGTAGCCGAAAAAAGTAGGTTTTGCCTCTTAGCGGGTAGCAACTTTAAAATTTTATTTACATCGCGTGCAAAGCCCATGTCGAGCATACGGTCGGCTTCGTCCAACACAAAAAACTCCACCTTTGCCAACGAAAAAATACGTTGCGAATGCAGGTCGAGTAATCTTCCGGGGGTGGCTACTAAAATGTCCACTCCGTTTTGCAAGGTGGCTATTTGTGGTTTGGCGTTTACACCACCAAATATAACGGTGGAGCGCAAGTTCAAAAATTCGCCATATGTTCTTATGCTTTCATGCACCTGGGCTGCTAATTCGCGTGTGGGCGTTAAAACTAAGGCGCGTATTGGGCGTCGTCTCAAAGGTTCGCTCTGCGATAATATTTGTAAAAGAGGCAAGGTGAATCCTGCTGTTTTCCCAGTTCCGGTCTGAGCCGAAGCCAAGATGTCACGTCCTTCTAAAATGGGTGGGATGGCTTTTTCCTGTATGGCGGTGGGCTCTGTGTAATTTTGTTTTTCAACTGCTTTTAATAAAGGAGCAATTAATCCTAATTCTTTAAATATCATATGTTTTATTTAGAAAAATCACTCCCTGATACATAAGGAGCATATTCAGAAAGTGGGTGCAAAGGTACGCTAAGATTTTTATTTTTTGTTATAATGGTGTAAAATTCGTTAAACATTAAACATCCTCATTGCTATTCTGACCCTATTTTGATCCTATACATGTTTGGCAGAGAATTGTTTTTGATTTTCCTGCGGATATTTGTTGGGCGATGTGGTTCATTAAAAAAAACTATTTCAAAATTTTACTAAACTCTATTAAATTTAAAATAATATCTTATTTTTGTATCCAAATGGATACATTTTTTATGTACTTTATTACGAAAACAATAGAATTTGATAAATGGCTAAGGAAACTGAAAGACCTGAAAGCCAGGGCGAAAATTTTATTTAGAATTCAAAAAATAGAGGATGATGGACATTTTGGAGACTGTAAGCCTGTTGGTGATGGTATTAGGGAAATGCGAGTAGATTTTGGTAAAGGTTATAGGGTTTACTTCAAAGAAAAAGATGGAAAAATAATTGTTCTACTAGTTGGTGGGGATAAATCAACACAAAAAAAGACATTAAGAAAGCGAATGAAATCTGGAGAAAATTAAATAAATAGAATATATGGGAACTTCAAAATTTGACATAGCTGATTATTTGGACAGCAATGAAATGATTGCAGAATATCTCAATACTGTTTTAGAAGAGGGAGATGATGCAGATGTGATTAATGCTATTGGACATATTGCAAAAGCGATAGGAATGACTAAAATATCGGAAGAAACTGGATTGAGCAGGCCGAGTCTTTACAAAGCATTGTCGGATGGAGCCAAACCTCAATTTGCGACAATAATGAAAGTATTAAAAGCCATCGGAGGACAAATTCAAGTGAATCCAGTGTCCATCTGAAAATTATACACTACAATAATGTGTCAAAAGCATAGTGAAAATAGCAATAATTTAAGGACTTGTAGCCCCCTTGGTAATTGTGCTTAATACTGAAAAATGCAAAGCACTATTTTATTCATCAATATCAAAGCGCTGCATCTACTTTCTTGCTTCTAGTTCCTGGGGCAGTAGGGTATAATAAATAAAATGGCTCACCGGAACTTCTATGCCGTGTTTGCGAGCCAGCTTTACCACGCTGCCGTTTTGGTATTCTAATTCTGATGGTCGACCTGCCCATATATCGCGCGCCATGGAAGAGTTGGCTGATGGGGCAAAGTGCATGGTTTTATCCAGTATTTTTTCTTTTATCGATTCTGGTAGGTTGATATCTTCTGCTCGAGCAACGGCATACATTTCGTTTAGCATCTTTCGCATCATTTCGGTTAATTCGGGCGATTGGCACAAAACACCATAGTTAGCACGGGTCAAGGCGCCGAGTCCTCCCAGGCATATCAACATAAATTTTTTCCAGATTTCGCCCTGGATGTATTCCGATAGTTTATTTCCGATTCCGGCTTCGTTAAAAATGGAATGTATATTTTCGGCTCTCTCCGAAAGGGTATGGTTTAATTCGCCAAAGATGATGTGCGGCTCCGAGCTCATGTGCTCAATTACGCCGGGTTCTTTTATCTTGCTAAAAATATTGCACAGTCCGCCCATTACATTTTGCTTTGGCAGAGCATCCAATAACTCAATTACGGCCATCACGCCATTTTGAAGTGGTATTACCATCGTATTTTCAGAAATAACCTTCTTCAATTGAGTCGCCACTTCCTTCACTTGCCAGGCCTTTATGCCTAGTAAAACCAGCTCAATATCTTTAAGTTCCAAAATTGAACTAACTACATGCACCTCTTTCAGTACAAAATTGCCTTTGGGACTAAGTAACTGCAAACCATTTTCTTTGATTGCTCTCTTGTGTTCTCCACGGGCTACAAAGCTTACTTTGTTTCCGGCCTGGGCCAATCTGGCACCAAAATAACCGCCAACGCCCCCTGTTCCTATGATTGCTATGTTCATTTTTTTTAGATGTTTAGATTGTTAGATAATAGATTGTTAGATAGTTACATAAGATATATTTAGATGCCTACCTCAAAATCTAATGTCTCCAAGTCTCTTCCCTGAATACTGTAGGATGTCGCTTTGTTACATATCTTCAAGTCTCTTATCTATTATCTCTAAGTCTTTTGTCTCTTTTCATTGCCTAAAAGCTTGCTTGGTCAACAACTCCGCCCTAATAATGTTTGGTGGCAGATACTCCTTTTTGTTAGCTCGTACCGGACAAATATCAATGCCTCCGCGACGCGTGTAGAGGCAGGCTACCATGAGTATTTCCGGCTCAAATTTATCCAACAGACGTTTGTAAAGCATTTCGCATATTTCCTCATGAAAATGGTTTTCGTTGCGTATGGAAACCAGGTATTTTAACAAGGCTATTTTATCTATTTGGTGTTTGCTTTTCAAATGGATAAAAGCGCTTCCCCAATCGGGTTGATGGGTGATTCTGCAATTGCTGCGCAACAGGTTGGTGGACACCTTTAGCTCTTGTGTTTTATCCGTTTTGGTGGAAGTTAATAAGTCCATATTTTCCTTATAGACATCAAAGGAAACGTTATTAGCTTCCTGCTCGTCCTCCAACAAAATGTAATCGTTAAAGTCGTAGGAGTTCTGCTCATATTGCGTATAAAAAGCAAGCTCTACCTCGGTTTTTAATAGCTTTGTCAAATCGGTTTTGATGGTTTCAAGCACCAGCGCTATCCCATCTTTTCTGTTGTTGCCGTACTTGCCCATATTAAATGAGTTGAGGTACAGTTTCAGGGACTTGCTTTCCACCAAAAACTGGCTATTACAGGCATACACCATTTTAAGTATACCAGCCACAGGTAATCCCTTTTGGGTAAGAAACCCTAACTCATAAGCATGCCAAGCATCCACGCCAATAAAAGGCAAGGACTGCTCATGGATATGATATTGCTCTCGATTTAATTGACGGGGTACGGCGACTAATATTTCAGGCGCATACTCTCGTGGGTGACTTATCTGTTTGCCCAGTACTTTTGATTCTATGGGGTTCATGGATTGGATATGTGTAGAGAAGATTATTTTTGAAATTAAATTTTTCCTTCATGCAAATTTTCTATCGGAAAAATCAAATCATAATCATTCCAATTTAAATTACCATCAATTATTGAGAATGACGAAAACAGCGTTTCATCCCGATATTTTTTTATGGACGGATGAATTGATTTATTTAGAAACGACTTAAAATCAATTAATCTTTCAACACCATCAGAGAACTGAATTCTAATCACAAAATCAGAAACGTAAAATGCTGCCAAAATTTTTAATTCTTGAATTTCGTTTTGCGTATAATTAACCGATATCTTCATTTTAACCTCCTCGTTATCTTTTCAAATTCTACATCTTTATGGTATACAAAATAGTTAATCCATTTTTCCACTATTTCCTCTGCATATTTTTCCAGAAAAGTTTTAAAATCTTTTAGTTCTGCCCCTCTTAAGGGTTTTACTTCTTTAATATTTGAAATTCTTATTTCAGTAATAATTCCTTCTACAATAATAAACTCGGCCTTACTCTCTAACCCTCCTTTGTTAGCATGGACATGTATCGGTTCATGTTCATTAGAATAGAAAAATATTACAATCCCCAGATATTCAAATATTTTAGGCATGGTAACGTGTTTATTTCAAAGATATCAAATTATTAATAAATTTTGAAATTGTTTATAACAAGCTTATATTCCGATGTGTAATTTATCCGTTTACTACGTTAATGCCTTTTTGGTTTGCTGCTTTGATAACCTCAGATTTTATCTCTAAAGCACAATCATCGTTTAGATAATTCAAGGAAACAAATTGAAACTTTTTGTCTTCTGGCAGAATTTTAAGAGAACCGTATTCAAAATCAATTATTTCTATATCTTTCCAAAAAGCTTTCTTCTCTTTACCTATCGTTTTTATGATGATGGTTTGTTCGTCTATTTTTACATAAGAGCTTTTTCCTAGCATATACCCTCTTCCTGCAGCTATGCTATAAATACCATTCACCAAAAAAAGTGCAGCAATCAAATAGTTCCAGTGAGTAAATTGGGTGTTAAAATATAAACTGATTAAATAAACCATTGCCATAAGAACCATGGCTGTACCAAAAAATATTCTCCATTTCGATTTTTTAAACTGTCCTTGTAAGTTTTTACTGTAATTCATAGGGTAGGTTTTTATTGATTTATTAACAAGCTCGTAATTTAATTAATTTCAATATCGTCTCGTTCCAAACTACTCACTGATAAATACTTACTAATAAATGTTCACTGATAACTGTTCCCTGTAAACCTATACCCCCTGTTTCGAACCAAAAATATCGATATGGATTCGTGGGGTATATTTCCATCCATTCTGAATGCACATTTGCAATACGATGGGGTTGGATTTGGTTATTTGCTCATGCGTGGCACCCAGTGGCATCAGCATGACATCGCTCTTATTGTAATCCTTTAACACTTTAAGATAGTCGTTGATAATTTCGTCGGCATCGCTTTGTTTTGCGACTACAAATTTAAGTTGCAGATCGTTAGATTTATCGATATAGCTTTGTAAAACGGGTATATTTTTGCGCACTTCGTGATGGTATCTGGATGATCCTGTTTCCGCTTCGTTATAAAATTTAAGCCTTTCGACAGATGGAACCGAGTTGCTCAATTTGGGCGAAATACTAAATAAATCGACGTATTTGGTCAGCTCCTCGCAAAAGATAGTCCCGTTGGTTTCGATGGTAATGTGCAAACCCAAATCTTCCTTGATGCATTTGCACAAAGCCGTTAAACCCTTTTTCTGCAACAGCGGCTCGCCCCCGGTAATAACTACGTGCCCCATGGAGCCAATGTTGTTCTTTATCACATTCGCAATCTCATCCACACCCCATGTTTTTTTGTCGTCGGGATGAAAGGAGGCATAGGACGTGTCGCAGCGGCAAAAGCTGCCATCGTTCATTTGCCAGATGCAGCGTAGGTTGCAAGTAGCTAAACGTATGAATAAAGAGGGTGTTCCGGCTAACTTACCTTCTCCCTGAACTGTTCCGGAAATGTTCAATCCCGTTGCCGGAATTTCTGTTATGGCATTCCCCTCTGCATCCTTCACGATGGGGAAAACACCCTCACCCACTAATATTAGTTTTTCCATGATGTTTTTAGACTAAAAGACAAGAGGTAGGGACGATAGGCTCCTATTCTTATCCGTTTTAAACCACTTTACTTCAACCCGGCATCTTCAAATCCGGATTCGGTAAAGGCTTTGGCTCGTAACAAGCAACTGTCGCATGTTCCGCAAGGTTTTTCGCCACCCCGGTAGCACGACCAGGTAAGTCCGAAATCAACACCTAGCTTCATGCCAAGTTTAATTTCCTGAGCTTTGGTTTTGTTTACAAATGGAGCATGTATTTTTATGGGTTTCCCACCCTCAGCACCCATTGCTGTTCCTTTGTTGATAGCCAATTCCATGGCATCGATGAACTCCTGGCGACAATCTACATAACCCGAATAATCCACCTCGCTAACACCAATAAAAATAT
Organism: Saccharicrinis sp.; assembly: GCA_024635555.1. Classification (GTDB taxonomy): domain Bacteria; phylum Bacteroidota; class Bacteroidia; order Bacteroidales; family Marinilabiliaceae; genus Saccharicrinis. The sequence continues at coordinate 1,963 of JAGXIO010000086.1, read as the reverse complement.
GCTGTGCTTCAATGCTTTCGGCGTAGGAGGCCGCAATGGACAAAAACACCATGTTGCGGGCAGGAACATAGGTAGCCGGGATATTTGATCGACTCACATCTCCATCTTCTACCTGCATACTTTTATCGGTGAGGGATGAGCCGCCAAAATCGCCCAGGTTGAGTGTCACAATTTTGTGGGCTGTTACGCCAGCTTTTTTAGCTATTGCTTTGGCATGATTCAGTTCCGTTTGATGACGCTGGCCATAATCGAACGATAGTGCATGAATCTCATCAAACCCTTGACTCTTTGCCAGATATAAGGCCACGGCAGAATCTAGTCCACCAGATAATAATATTACTGCTTTGTTCATTGTTTCTAAAATTAAACAGGAGATATGCGTCCAGAAAAGGACAAAGAATGAAAAGAATCCTAACATACCCGAGTTTTGTTTATAGACAGGATGGTGTAAATGAACTGTCTTGCACTTGGCTGCAAAGATAAGTTTTAATTTTGTTTGCGCCAGAATATTGATTTATAAATTATGCCCATCCTCTGCATTAAAAACATTTATGTAGATTAGTAGTCGAAATATGCAGTCTCTTTGCTTTTTTATTTTTAAATGAACAACTACTACCATATACTTGGCGTAACGCCCAATGCCACTCTTGAGCAAATTAAAAAGGCTTATCGAGAAAAGGCTAAGCTTTATCATCCCGATGTTAATAAAGCTGCGGATGCCCACGATCATTTTATATTGGTGAATGAAGCCTACGAATATCTTTTAAACACTACGGGAAACAACACCAACAGAATAAAGAGAAATAGGGAGAAGTCCCAAAAACAGGCGGCATATCAACAGCAATGGGAACAAGAAGAAAGGCAAAAAGTAAGGGACCGGGCTCGGGAATATGCCCGCATGAAATATGAAGCCTATTTAAAATCGGATGTTTACCGGACTACCGAGGCCATAAATGTGGTGGTAGATTTTTTTGTTACCCTATTACTGCTGGCAATTGTGGTGTTGCTACCTATTTTAAGCTATCGTGAAATGGGATCTGGTGCGTTGTTCTTATGGGCTATCATTATTATCCCCACTTTTCCACTGTGGTTTCGTTTTATAGTGAGAGGCTTGGGGAATATTGATTTTCAAAGTTTTTTTGTAAAAACAAAATCCACTTTCAGGTCTCGCATTATCAATATCATATTGCTGTTTGCGGTTAACCTTTTTATTTTCTTTCAGATGGCCTTAAATACTTTACTACCAATAAATTGGATATTAGGTGTGTATGGCAGTTCATTCATATTGGGTTTTGCGCTGGCTCCCTTGGTAAAACGAAATTACCATAAATATATGCTCCGTTTCAACATAACACCTGGCCTCGTGAGTCTGTTTTTTTTACTTAATTATGTATTCTCAACAAACCCCATAAGCGAAACCTATTGGTATACCTACAGGTCTTATAATTCCACCTTATTCTCAACAATTGAACTTGAAGATAATGCTTATCAGGCGTTTAAAGGCATACGTATATTTGTAATTGAAGATAACGTAAAGGAAAATAGTCGTATAAGCTATGAATTTCAAGACGGATTGTTTGGACTAAGGGTGGCCAAACATATATATATCTACGCCCCAATTCACCTACATAAAATAGAAGATGCATCCTGCATTTGATACTGAGTTGATAAGATAATTCCAAATTGCATTTGTTATTAATTGTAAATTAATAGTAATTTTCTTTAATTTTATATTGTTTTTATCCTACCTTTACCGTAGCAATGGTGGCAATAAAAAATAAATACGATGAAAAAGAAAACAAAAATTACCTTTTGGCTTACGTTACTGGTATTTACATTGCCGGTATTGGGTTGTATTGCCCAAGTAGAATATAAACTCAACTGGAGTAAAAGTTCCATGACAATTGTTGGAACATCAAGCCTTCACGACTGGGAGATGCAGGTTAAGGAGGCAAAAGGAAGT
>JAGXIO010000085.1 GCA_024635555.1 Saccharicrinis sp. | reverse complement strand
TATGCCTTGGGGTAGAAATAGAGCGAGTAGATCCTGGGATAGTTCTGTTTTCAATTTTGATATATTTATTTTGACTGTCTATATTTAACAGCAAAATAAACCAATTTTTCCCTCAGACCCAAATATTGTACGTGATCCAAAAGCCCAGAAAGGGCTTTTTTTTATGTAGGTGTACTGTATATGAGCTATATGCAAAATGCAAAAGTCGCATAAAGTGAAGTGCTTTATTTTTCGAATATAGATTTATTTGGGTCTATTTCTCATCTGTTCAATCTTCAACATGATATCTTTAATATCAGTCATAGCATCTTTTCTAACTTTTTTTGGTTCCTTAGTCATATCCATGGATTTTTGCCCGGATGCGTTATCTACCTTTATTCCCGGCTGGTGCTTATTTCCGTGTATTGCAAAATTGGCTCCAGGGTATATTCTGGGCTCACTAACCATAGGTATCTCTTCGTATTTTACAAAGTCCAATTTATCCATTAGTTTTTTGAAAAACGGAACTTCGCTATCTTCTATCTGAATTTTATAGTTTTTCATTTTTTATAGCTTAATCATACATACTAATCAAAAAATATTCGATTTAAATTTAACGATAAAATTGTTAACTTGCAAGTAATGTATATTAAAATTATGCTGTTATTAAATTAAAGTCATCTGCATCTTTATACACGGCAAATTTATCTTTAAAAGATTTAAGAGCTGCATTATCAAAGTTGCAATAGCCAATTACATTTGCGTTCTGTTGCAAATTAAACAGCGCTTCTCCCTTAAAATTAATACATTGTGATTCACCGATATAATCGATTCCAGCTCCAGAACCTACCCGATTGACAGCGCAAACATAGCACTGGTTTTCGATGGCACGGGCTTTAATTAGGGTGTTCCAAACATTTTGTCGAGCTGCAGGCCAATTGGCTATATAGATGGCCAAATCGTAATCATTTTTGTTTCGGCTCCAAACCGGAAACCGTAAATCGTAACATATTTGAGGCAAAATACGAATCCCTTTATAATTGAATATCTTGCGCTCGAATCCAGGTGAGTAACTTATATTCTCGTTACCAGGACTAAACAAATGGCGTTTGTCGTAATGGATTATTTGTTGGCTGGGCAAGGCAAACAAGGCTCTATTATATATTTTATCCGCATCAGTGATGGCCTGAGAGCCCATGATGGCAGCTCCTGTGTCTTTAGCTTTTTGTTTAAGCCATAAAACAACTTCACCATCCATACCTTGAGCAATTTTTTTTGTGTTCATTGAAAAACCGGTGGCGAACATCTCGGGTAAAACAATGAGATCAACATCGCGGTCAATATCTTGGATTAATCCATCCAAGCTTTTTAGATTGCTTGCGGCATCTTCCCAAATAATGTTGGTTTGAACTATTGCGATTTTAAACGTCATGATGCGTAAGGGAATTTATGTTGCGTTGATTTTTTATTTAAAACCTACTAATTTTCAAGTGTCAAATTGGTGAGTAACTCATCCATTTCCTGCCGTATCTGCTTTGTGTTAACCAGATAATTGTTGGCAATCACACAGAAAGCGGCATATTTTCCTGTACGTGTTGTCAGGTATCCGCAGTAGCCCAGCACCCCTTCCATTGATCCACTTTTGCCAATAATCTTCCCTTTTAACTGTGGATGTTTAAACACAGTGCGCAAAGTGCCCGACTCTCCTCCTTTTGCAAGCGATTGTGCAAACACTTCATAGTTTGTACTGTTTTGCTGTATCCAAGTGAGTAACTGAACCATTCCACCTGTCGAAATAAGGTTTTTGGGAGATAGCCCACTTCCATCGTGCAAACGAAAATTATTTTCAAAATCTATTTTCCCGCTCCAAAACTCCTTTATTACTCTGTTGCCATTATCCCACGATGAAGTGCCCTTGTATTCTTTGCCGAGTGTTAGCAAAAGCTGGTCGGCAAAAAGATTGTTGCTTAAATGGTTTATGTTTTTGATAATCTCCGACAAATTGGGAGAGTGAAAGGTGAACAGGATCGTTTTTTTGGTGGAGGTATCAAATTGTGCGTTATGTTCCATAGGAATGCCTTTCTCTTTCAAAAATACCTCCAGACCGTTTTTGAAAGTCTGTGCTGGATCCGGCATGGCCGCCTTAATCTTGAAATTGCTTCTATTTTGTGGTATGGAGCCTTCTATCCACCACTCTTTTATATTTCTAACACCATAAACATAGGCACTATCGATGTTGTGGGTGGCAGCAACAGCTTGGCATCGGATGGTATAGGGTGTAATTATAGGTTCAATGGAAACTACTTCTACAGTACTTCCTACTTCGTTGGAGCGTAAGGTAATTTCACTGGTATTGTCGTTCCAGTTAAATCCCTGAGGCGACGCGCCATAATAGTTGCCCATGTCTTCCCATAATCTTGGAGCAGAATAGCTTATCGTATCAGATTCAATCAGTATAGCTCCATCAATAAATTTTATTCCTGCCATACTAAGCTCCTCGGCTACCCTGCTGTAAATCAGTTCAGGTGTGGATTGATCGAAATATTTTGAACCCAATGTGGGATCGCCGTTGGATTTTATAAGCAAGTCACCCAGCAGTCTGCCTTTTTGTATCTTACCCAAACAATAAAAATTAGTTTTATAGGTAAAATCCGGACTAAGTAGCTCTAAGGCCGTTGCGGTGGTAACTATTTTGGTTAGCGATGCAGGTGTTAAACGTAATTCTTCGTTTTGCGATTCAATTGTTTCTCCAGTGGATATCACTTGTACTTTAAGACTGGAAATGGCTCCTTTATCTTTAAGTTGAAATTGCCCAAAGCAAGTAAAGTACGTTAGTGCTAGCATAAGGGTGAACAGTAACGTTTTCATTCTACCACGCCTCCTATTTGTTGCTTTAACTCCTGCATATCTTTTATTCTTTTGTTCATGTAAAATGAGTAGGAGATTATCCTTTTTTTGTCTACGGATGCCGATGCACCTGAGATAGAGCCTATGGTTTCGGTTGCTTGGGCTAGCCAATATTGTGACGATTCATAATCGTCTAACATTTCGGATGCCAATGCCAAATTGTAGGCAGCACGCGCTTTGGTCTTTTTTTTATAATTGTCAAAAACATACTTCCAAAGTTTCACGGCTTCGCCCCATTCTTGCTTTCGTACAAACTCCGTGGCTTGTAAAAAATGAAAATTACCTGTGGCATAGTATCCTCTGCGCTGCGATTCCCAGAGGGGTGTTGCATAATCAGCAGCCTGCGAACCCATATAAATGGCTAGTTCTTCTAAGCTTGCCTTAATGGTTGGTAACTCACGTGCAATATCCTCCATATTGTAACCTAAGGCATCCCATGATATGGTATCCAACTGTGTTTCCTTGTAGATAAGTTCCCGATTCAAATTATTGTATGCCCGCCATAATATAACCCCCGAGGCATCTAAATAGCCATATAGGTTACCATCATAAGCATAAGTGCGATCCACCTGAATTCTTGTGTTGTAAATATCTTTTTCGAAAGCAATAACGGCTTGGGCATTATATTGTTTGCATAAATCATCCACCTGTTGCCAGTTTAAAGCTCTGTTTATCAGTCTATCGTCCTGTTTTAGACGATCGGGATGCATGTAAACAGAATCGAAAAACATACGGCTTTGTAGTTCTTCTTTAAGCGAAATTAAGCTAAGGGTCGAAAAATTATCGACCCATATGGTATCTACCGAAAATTTACTGCTTAATGCTTTCACACTGTGTACGTCCTTACCTCTATACGGTCTAGAATTATCCACTAACACCACCGATTTTATTTCGGGCTGAAACGTATGTTTGGCGGGCTTTAAAACATCGATGTTCAATATCTCATAACTTGAGCATGAGGTGAGCACCGTTATAAGAATGAGTATAAAGGATTTTCTTATTAACATATGTATGTTTTTTAGGATATAGAACAGTAATACAAAAATCATACCTAAGCTCTACAAACGATTATATGTATAACTTATGATAATGCTATCGACAGGTAAAGTTTCAGCATAATAATATAAATTTTAACCGAATACCAACGGATGAATAGCCCAAATAATTCTTGAATTATTTGGGCTAAATTCATACTTTTTAGCATGGAGAAACCATCAAAATAAGTATTTGTAGTGCATATTATTTCTCTTATTTACTCATCTCTAATATCTGGGTAATAGCTGTTTCATTCAGTCTTTGGAAATATCCAATGGGACCAAACTGACATGCCTTTTTGCCCATCTCAACAAAATGCGTTTCGGGTATATCTACTTCGGACAGGGTTGAGGGCAGACCTAATTTATCAAAGAATTTACGGATAGCATCAATGGTTTTGTTGGCTGCCACCATGGGATCGGCATCCTCAATTCCGAAGACATTTTTGCCCATACGAACAAATTTAAAGGCATTGCGCTCATTGAGTACAAATTTCATCCAATTGGGGAACAAAATGGCCAGACCTACTCCATGGGTTAAATCGTAAATGGCACTTACCTCATGCTCTATCATATGGGTGGACCAGTCGCCCGTCATTTTACCCGTGCCGGTGAGCCCGTTAAGAGCCAGGCTTGATGCCCACATTAGGTTGGCTCTGGCTTCATAGTTTTCGGGTTCTTCAAGAGCTATTGGACCATACTTCATACATGTTTTCAAAATAGCCTCTGCTATGCCGTCCTGAAGATCGGTGCCCATATCGGGTGTAAAATAATTTTCGAACAGATGGCTCATAATATCCGCTGTTCCGGCAGCCGTTTGCCATTTATTAACGGTAAAAGTATATACGGGATCCAGAATGGAAAACTGTGGACGTAACAAATCGCTTCCCATGGGCAGTTTTTCCTGCGTTTCCTGGTTGGTAATAACGGCCGAGCCGTTCATTTCGGAGCCAGTGGCCGCTAAGGTGAGAATGCTTCCCAGTGGTAGTGGGCTCGACGGTACCGCCTTACGGGTGCAGAAATCCCACACATCGCCATCGTAGGCAAATCCGGCCGCTATAGCCTTACTGGCATCGATAATACTGCCACCTCCCACGGCCAGGATTAAACCAATATTCTTTTCTCTACAAATTTTTATGCCTTCTTTTACACTCGCAAGGCGTGGGTTAGGTTGGATGCCGGAAAGTTCTTCGAAATGAATATCTTTTTCGGCCAGTTTACTTTTAACCGTATCCAGCAAACCACTCTTTACCACAGAACCTTGTCCGTAGGTGATTAAAACCCGATTGCTGTGTTGCAAAACTTCGTCGGCCAATTCATTGATTTTATTTTTTCCGAAAAGGATCTTTGTTCCTGCTTGAAAATTGAAATTCTTCATGGTGCTTAATGTTGATATTAGATTTAAAGATAACGGATTACTCTCTGCAATCGGACAATTGGAGAGAAAAGATTACAGCCTATAATAATTGAATAATCTTATCCCATGCTTCGTCAAAAAAAAACATGGGCAAAATATAAAGCACCTAATTTAAACAACCCTGTGATATTTACCAATTGATATGTGTAAATAAATTTGAGTAAGGGAATAAAGAAAATAAATTTCGAATAGATATCAGGGACTTTTATTCGACTGATTAATCACTTAGCTTTAATAACCAATATCAATACCTTACCCGTTTTATCCCATGCGTGACATACGCAATGAGTCGTCGTACATGGTTAGGGCAGACGACTTAAAAAGTGCGTATACCGCTTGGTTCTTACGGATATTCAGGCGATCGGCAGAATCCCTGGTAATTTGGACGAGCAGTTCGGTACCCACGTCCAAAAGGCAAAAGGCATAATTTTTATCCGTATAGATTTCAAGCACCGTGGCCTCAAGTTGATTCTGCATGGAGATGCCGTTTACCCGATGCGTGGCTACGGCAATGTCCTCGGGTCTTAAAAAGGCATCGATGTGGTCGCCAGCGCACAATTGCTTTGTTTCGGAGTGCAGATAATAGATATGCCCGGTGCCCTGCAACTTCACTTTGTAGTTTCCGGCTGCCTCTTCTGAAACAATGGTAAATTGGAGGTCATTGACAAAAGAGTTGGAAAATGCGGAACCCTCGAAATATCCTTGCAGGAGTAATTCCGAAAAATCGCCTTCTATTTCCACTTTGCCCTGTTTTATAAGAAGCATGTGCCTTGTGAGATTCAATATGTCAGCGATATCGTGACTGATTATTACCACGGGGATATCGAATTTTCGAATCACTTTTCGGATAAAATTAATGGCCTTTAATTTTAATTGTTTGTCGAGGGCCGAGAAAGGCTCATCGAGCAATAAAAGCTCTGGTTGCGATAAAAGTGCGCGTCCGATAGCCACGCGCTGCTTTTCGCCTCCCGAGCATTGACCGGGCATTTGGTCTAATAGGGCATTCAATCCGAGCACCTCTACCACATCGTTTAAACTAATGTGGCAAGGAGTTTTGTTGGGCATGCCGTACAGTAGGTTTTTTTTTACAGATAGGTGGGGGAAGAGGCGCGCTTCCTGAAAAACGACACCTATGTTTCGATGGTGTGGAGGAACAAAAATATGCTGGTTTCTGTCGACCACCACCTTACCCCGCACCGAGATAGTTCCTTGTGCCGGTTTGAGCAAACCTGAAATGAGCTGTATCAAAGTAGTTTTGCCGTGCCCCGAGGGACCCCAGATACCAGTTACCCCATGAGAAATGGCAAAGCGGTAGTTCCCCTTGAATTGACCCACCTTATATTTGATATCCACGTCGAGTACGTTCATATTTTATTTATTTATCAAGATCGCCAAAGTCTACCAATTTGGGTTTGGAACAAATGGTGCTGCCTTGGTGTGGTCAAATGTTCTTGACAAGTCGCTCGGATAAATACATGGTAAGCAGTGCGATAAACACGGAAATGAGCACTAGCTTAAAGGCCACGAATTCTTGTCCGGGAACCTGCATTGAACTATAGATTGCCAGGGGCAAGGTTTGTGTTTGTCCGAACATGTTTCCGGCAAAGGTTATGGTTGCGCCAAATTCGCCCCAGCTGCGTGCAAAGGCCAATACGAATCCGCTCATTACGCCCGGCATAGCCAAGGGTAGCGAGATGGTGCGGAATACTTTTAGGCGATTGGCACCGAGGGTTTGCGCCGTGAGCTCAAAACCGGGGTCTATCATGTCGAAGGACGCTTTTACCGATCGAACAAAGAGTGGCATAGAAACGACCAATGACGAGATCACTGCCGCCCAAAAGGTGAATGCCAAACCGTCGGTTCCCAATAATTTCCACAAAGGGCTCAATAGACCCGATCTCCCCATCAGGTACAAGAGTATATAGCCTATAGTTACCGGGGGCAATACCAATGGAAGAAAGACGATGCTCTCTAACAGGCGCTTACCCCGAAAAGTTTTTCGGCTTAGCACCCACCCCAGGGGAATAGCTATGGGCACAGCTGCGGCCACACTGACCCCGGCCACTTTGAGCGACAGCAGGATGGCCGATATTTCAAACTCGGTAAACAATTTATGGTAATTGGTTAAATCCATATTTTTCCCAAATAATCTTCGCTTTTTGCGACTTTACAAAGCTTAAAAACCCCTCGGTGGCGGGGTGCGGCGCATAACTCATCTCACACATATGGTAGCTGACGGGTTGATGTAAGTTCTCGGACAAGGTAAGTACTCTCCAAACTTTAGCGCTCGAAATGGCATCTGTTTTATACACGATACCCATATCGGCTTCTCCCATCTCAACTAACTTAAGCACATGTTTGGTGTCGTGTCCTTTCAAAAAATGGTTTCCCTTCCACAAGTCCAATTTCTCTAAGGCCTGCTTGGCATATAGCCCAACGGGAACCATTTTCGGGTCGCCTATGGCAAAGCGGTGGTTAACTGCTTCCTTCAAGGTAAACGTTTTGCCTAAAAAGCGGTTGTTTGCGATAAGCACCAAGGTGTTACCCGCTATTTCGTGATTTACCGTGTCGCTTAGTAGGTTGTTATCCCTCAGGAAATCGACCCAATTTTTGTTGGCCGACACAAAAAGGTTGGCCGGTGCCCCCATTTGGATTTGCCTGGCCAGTGTTCCCGATGAGGCATAGTTGGTGCTCACATTAAATCCCGTTTCCGCCGTAAAGCTGTCGGCCATTGCCGTCATCACCTCGGTTAAACTGGCCGCACAAAACACCTGTAGATCTTTTTTTGAACCGCTCGCGGAGCAGGCGCCAAGGATAAGGCAGATAAGCGCCGGGACAATTAATTTTTTTATACAGCTTTTCGTTGGCATATAGTCAGAGTTTTTTTTCTATGAACAACATGTTGGGGCTACAAAAATCAAAGCCCTCTTCGGAATACATTGCCAGTGCTTTTAAATTGTCTTCCCTCACCTCAAGGTTCACCCTGCAAAACTGGTTTTGCCGAGCTTCCAGGACGATATGATTCAAAAGAGACTTTCCGACTCCATTGCGTCTATGCTTGGGCGAAACGATAAAATCGTGGATATTGAGCAGGTAACGGGCTTGAAAAGTTGAATAGTTGACAAAACAATTGGCTAGGGCGATATAGTGGCCATTACTGGACAGTAAATAACCTTTATAGGACGCATGCGCAGACAGGTCGGTCAGGATGGTGGAATGCACGGCCGGGTCTAAGGACTTACCGCTTCCCATATCATCCGACATATATAGGTTGAGAAGGTCTACCAGGGCGGTACGGTGTTCGTTGCGGGATAGATCCACATGTTCTAAAGTATAGTTATCCATATCCTGTTGATAATTAAGAGTTTAAATTGTAAGACATGGGCTACAGGTTGCATTGGCTCCATCCGACGTTTCAGAGGGGTACAACTGTCATAACCTGTAGCGCCACGGTTCGATATTATATTTGGCAATACGCGATCCCAACATTCTTTCGGTGATGAGAAGTTGAGCGGCTGCCTGGGCAATATTTCCTTTTTTAGAGATCAAAGCCTCCGTAATCAGCTCTCTTTCAATTTTTTCGACCACGAAGGCTAAACCTCCTTTGGCCTCTGTATTTGATGAGCCGGCAGTTTGAAGCGTAGGCGGCAAGTGATAGCTATGGATCACTTTGTCGCGTGAAAGAATGCAAGCTCTTTCAATCACATTTTCCAGCTCCCTTACGTTGCCCGGCCAGGAGTACACCATAAGCATATTAATTGCCGAAGAGGTGATGCGTTTTATATCTGTGCTGTTGATCTGGTTAAATTTTGCGATAAAATGATCGACCAAAATAGGCACGTCATTTCTTCGGTCGCGCAGGGGAGGAAGGAAGAGGGGAAAGACATTGATGCGGTAAAAAAAATCTTCCCTAAACTTGTTCTCCACAATGAGCTCTTCCAGATTCCTATTGGTAGCGCATATTATCCTTACATTCACCTCGATGGTTTCGCTGCCACCCAAGCGCTCAAATGCCTTTTGCTGCAATACGCGCAGTAGCTTAACCTGCGTGGTTAAGGGTAAATCTCCTATCTCGTCTAAAAAGATGGTGCCTCCATCGGCCATCTCAAATCGGCCCTTGCGTTGTTTCTCTGCACCGGTAAATGCGCCCCTCTCGTGGCCGAAGAGTTCGCTCTCAATTAGTGAATCGGACAGGGCAGAGCAGTTTACCTTTATAAAAGGCTGTCCTTTGCGCTGGCTGAAACGGTGTATGGCATCAGCTACGAGTTCTTTGCCGCATCCACTTTCGCCTCGGATTAGCACCGTTGAAATGGTTGGTGCCACCATGTCTATCAATGTAAAAACATCCCTCATCTTGGACGAGTTGCCAATCATGTTGGATGGTTTGCTGTCTGTACCTACGCGCTCCTGCAAGGCTCTATTCTCTTTTTTGAGCTTTTCTATCTCCACCAGTCTCTCCTGTCTTATCCGAACGGCTTGGGTAATGATAGATCCGATGATTGACAATAAGCGCTTATCTTCCTCAATGGTAATCCTGGGATTAAACTTTCGGGTTAGTGATAAGGTACCCGCCACTTTTACTCCTTGCATGATTGGAACACAAATAAAAGTGAGCTCCTGACCACCTACCTTTAAATCTTGCTTTGTTTTGTTTAGAAAAAGGCGCGACTTGGAAATCTCTGGAACCACCACTGGCGATGCTGTTTCGATAACCCTACCTATAATTCCTTCGCCCAATACATATTTGCCCCGCGATAGTTGGGCTGGACTGAGACCGTGTGCCACTTCAATAAAAATCCGTTCGCTTTGTGTTTCCAGAATGGTCAAAAATGAACTTTCGGCATCCAGATATCCGCACACTTTTTTTAATATCAAGGGTAATTCTTCCGTAATCTCCTTACTTCGCGACAATTGCGTGGAAATATCAAAAAGAAGTGTCAACTCCTGATACCCGTAACACTCATCGTTGGTTTTTACACATCTTTTCAAATCCATTGCCATAGTTTTTGTATAACTGCTTGGACAAAAATAGCTATTTATTGCGAACACAGGGGGTCTGTGAAGGGGGTGATAGTTCTAAATATCATTAAGTGATGTTAATAGTTATACTTTTTTTCTGTTTTTATCCAAAAAAACTATTTGTCTTGTATTAAGTCACCCTTCACCACCTCCATAATTTCAGCAACACAAAAAATCATTCGCTTAAGCTCTTCGGGCGAGGCTTGCTTCGACGGAATGTAATCCAGGGCGCACCATGTATGAAAACGGTTTATAAACCTTGCTTCTTCCATCAGATGGGATGGAAAGTTTATGTGTCTGGAAGCCGACTTGAGCATGGCGGACACGGAACCGTGCTCCAGCTCTTCGTTGTACTTCAAGAGCAAAGCCGACAAAAAGGCTTCTGCGGCAAAGCAAATCATATTGTACACTACCTCAGAGCCCAGTTTTAATGATTGGAGGTTCATGTTTCTCAGTTTTGCGTAAAAGGAAGCGCCCTCCTCATATACCTTTATGTTTTCGTTCATAATTTTATTTGTTAAAGTATTAACTGTAATCCGAACACGATGCCTTCCTGAATAATCGACAATGGTTTTGTGCCAAAGCAGGATCTGTTTTGCTCAAGCAGATAATGCAATGAGACTTTGAGGGTTTTACCATAGCAGTAGTAATCAATACCTATATCCCAAAGAGTGGAATTACTGGAGGCTATTTCAAAATCATTTTCGTCGAACTTATTTTTGCTTAGGGTCACCGATGGCTCCAAATGTTTTATTTTGTCAGGTTTGCTTAATAAGCTCAAACGCACGAACCCAGTAGCCCCCCGATAAGTATTTTGGTTTGCCGTACGAAGCAAACGCATCAGCTCGCCCGAGAATTTGATCTTTGACAGGTTCCCAAACGCATCGACACCGTAGGTCGCACTACGGCTAAATAGTGCGGTTGCCTCTTGCCACGAACCGTTGAGTCCTAACATCAAATGGTTTTTGTCCAATGGCAATACCCCATTCTGCTTATAGCTGTAGCTCTGTTTTTCGCCAAGACCAAGACCCAGCCGCCCCGCAACAAGCAAGGCTTTGGTGTCGGCCTCTGAATGGTGCGGCTGGGCTTGTATCGCCGACACATCGTAAATGAGCCATAAATTTTGATGACCTACCACACCTCCCATATTTAGTACCTGGGATATTCCGGCATTGCTGCCCGTCACAAATTTCCTTAAAAACGAGGATGAACGCGCTTTGTCGAGAGAGGGGACAAACCAAGGTGTTGTGACCGTTTCGCGGCTTAGCTGGGGCAGGGTATATCCGGTGGTAAGCACCCAGCTATTTTTGTTCCGGAAGGGGCGCCACATTATATACAAGTCCCACAGTTTAACCGAAATATTTGCAGGTGTACCTTTGTTGGGTGCCCAGGAATCTTTACCTGCATTATCGAACTGTAGGCATGTGCTCACAGACCATTGCTCCCCTACTTTCGCGGACCATCCGGCACGGCCACGACGGATATAGGACGATACATCATCCTCACCCATCGCGTTCCAGTATTGGATTTTCAAAAAGGGCTTTATGGTGATGTCAGGCAGTTGTGCCCGCAACGGAAAAAGCCACCAGAAATACCATCCTAAAAAAAGTAAAATTTTTGCCATCAGGATATATTTTAAGGTATAGCATTTCACATTACAGTTTTTGATAGGCCTCGAGCAAATGGCCACCGTCCAACGCCACTTTTGTTTTACGCGTCCTGGATCTGATGTGAGCCATGATCCTCATCAACTGCACTGCGTTCAATGCAATTCCCTTTTCTTTAAAAAATCGATCTATAGAAGCTTTCCCCGAATGCTTCCCTATGACAAAGCGGCTGCCGGAGCCGCCCACCAATGCTTCGTCAAATGGTTGATAGGCCAACTTATCTTTCAGCATGCAACGGGTGTGTATACCTGATTCGTGCGCAAAAGCATTTGCCCCTACAATGGGTTTGGAGGCGGGCAGGCTCATGCCCGAATAGCGTTCCACCAATTTGGAAAGCATATTGATTGTGGATAAATCATAACGGCTGCTCAAAAGGGACCGATCCATGGCAACAACCAGTTCTTCGAGCGACGCATTTCCGGCACGTTCGCCCAAGCCGTTTACGGTACAACTCACTCCCGAAGCACCCGACATCAAGGCCGTGAGTGCGTTGGCCGTGGCCATGCCCATATCATTGTGCGGGTGAAACTCAAAGTCGGCGCCCGAAAAATCGCAGGATAGTTCCTCAAACAATGTCTTTACGGAGATGGGGTTCATCACCCCCACGGTATCGGCAATACGAATCCTGTCGGCGCCTAGTTCCAGAGCCTGGGCACAAAAAACGTTCAGGAATGAACGCTCCGCGCGTGATGCGTCTTGTGCTCCCATGTACACCGAGCTGAAATGTTGTTTCGCATCTGATATCAGTACTTTCATTTGATCCATGACCCACGATGTATTACGATCCATGGCAGCCAGCAACACATGCGAAACAGGAAAAGAGATATTCACAGCATCTACCCCGGTTTCCAAGGCGGCTTTCAAATCGCTGCTGGTGGCTCGGCACCATGCAATGGTTTTGAAATTGTGCTGTGAAGCTACAATGGCGGCCATATTGCGGATTTCTTCCTTTCCCATGGCCGGTGTGCCGATTTCAAGCTCCTCGATTCCCAAGCGATCCAAGGCAGCGGCTATTTCTAGTTTTTCGTTGTCAAAGAAAACCACTCCCGGCGCTTGTTCACCATCGCGCAAGGTGGTGTCGACAATATATTTTTTTGTTGCGGCCATAATTTGATTTTTTTAATGAATAAGGATTGTCGCGCTGTGGCGGGATTTAACTCCCCGCTAAGCCAGAAAATACATTTTTGTTCCGATACGGAGAGCCTGGTTAGTGCCTCATAGAAAACTCTCTATTGCATTAACTCCCTTTCGTGACTACCCCTAACCCTTAAAGGGGAACTGTCTCTCTTCGGAAAGTTCTGGTTCTCCCTTTAGAGCCTTCCGAAACGAGTTCGGAACAGGTCGTCCCGCAGCATTACGGGAGAGTTACCTGCCTGCCGATAGGCAGGGAGGGTTATAAAAAGAGAATTGTTGCGTTTTCTTATACCCACTACTTAGTCAGCGATCAGATATTCCTCCACGGCTTCGTCGTCTTCTAAGGCATCCAAGATTTCGTCGATTCGTTCCTCCGTGATGCCCCCGTACCATAGGTTGTTCGGTTGTATTACCATTACAGGTCCCTGTGCGCACACATTCAGACAAGCTGTTGAAGTAACTGCCGCATCGATGCCTCGGTCGGCACATTCTTCGGCGATGTATTGGATAAAATTTGCTGCACCATTTTTATTGCAGTAGCCTTGTGCATCTCCGGCCACTCGGTATGAGTTGCAAACTAAGATTAAGAATTCTGGTTTTTTCATGTTTTGTTTTATTAGTATTGATTAGTTAGTATTAAGATTAAGGAAAAGATACAAAAGGTGAAGCGTATCTAGAATCAGCCACAACCGGTAGCGGCGCCTGTGCATGCGCTTCCACATTCAAAGGCATCGCGTTTTTTTACAGTCTTTAGTTGTCGTCCTTTGAAAACCACATCTAGCCCGTCGTCAATCAATCCGGTCATTTCGATGATTTCCAGGCCCGATTTGCTGAGGTATTGATAGGGCGTTGTGCCGGCGCCGCCTACTAATAAGGCTCTACAGTCGAACAAGATTTCTGACATTCGCATCCATCGTTTAGCGCCGTCGCCTTTGTTGGGTGCTGTGCGCTGGTTTATCATTTTGTATCCCGATTTTGTTTCGGAAAAAATGTAAAAACTTTCCGCTTCCCCTAGGTGCTGGTTCACGAGCATGCCTTCGTAGGAAGCCACTGCCACAAACTTGCGGTCTGTTTGTTTCCCGGGCTTCAATGCAAAGTCGCGAATCATTTGCTTAGCCTCCTCAATATCCTGTCCCAACAACCCGGCCGCATCGGCGCGACATCGGGCACAATGGGTCATGGGTTTAATAAATTTGGTAATCGACTTACGTAGTTTCTTCATGAGTTCTTTGGTGGGTTCCTCCTGACTCTCGAATAGGGTATCCTTGACGGGATAAAGTGGGATTAGGTTCATCGTATCTGCGCCCATTTGACCCACTTTTTCGGCTATTTCGGGGATGTGGGCATCGTTAAAGCCCGGCATAACGATGGTATTTATCTTTACGGTTATACCTTTTTCTTTTAATAGGCGAACGGCCTCCAACTGCTTTTGGAGTAATAGGTCGGCTCCCTGCTTGCCCCTGAATATTTGTTTTCCGTTGCGTACCCAGCTATAAACGGGTGCGGTAACATCTGTGTCGATGCCATTTATGGTGATGGTGACATGATCAACACCAAGTTCTGCCAGTTCGTCTACATAAGGTGCGATGTTTAGTCCGTTGGACGACAGGCAGGCAATCATATGTGGCAGCTCTTTTTTCATCAGGCGGAGGGTCTGCATGGTTTCGTTGGGTGTGGCGAACGGATCGCCCGGTCCCGCTATGCCGGCAACCACGATATTGGGGTGCTTGGCCGTTAGTACCTTTAAATAATCGATGGCCTGATCCGGTGTTAGAACGGAGGAGGTGACTCCCGGACGAGACTCGTTAACACAGTCGTAACTACGATTACAATAGTTGCACTGGATATTGCATTTGGGGGCTACGGGTAAATGTACCCGGCCATATTTTCCTTTGGCTTCTATATTGAAACAGGGGTGTTTTGAGTTCATATCTTATCTGTTTTATATTTTGACATGTTTATATGGGTGAGCTCGTTCTCCGTATTTACATTGAGAGTCAGGTTTCCTAAGTATTTACATGTATTTGTACCCTACCGGGCTATTATCTTGTTTTTGCTGTATTACGGCATTTACAATTGTGTCGAACAGTTGATTTGAACCGCGATAACCCAGATGAAGCAGGCGTTGTCCGCCCTCCCTGTCGTGAACCGGGAATCCGACGCGAACCATCGGGATGCCCAGTTCCCTGGCGATGTAGTAGCCTTTGCTATGACCCACTATCAAATCGAGCCCTATCTGGCGGGCATATTCGGCCATCTGCTCAAAATCGCCGCCGGAGAGCACGATGCTATTTTCCGTTCCTGTTTTTTCCCTTATGCGTTGCTCAAACAATTTGCTCTCGCCGCCTGTGGCAATGATAACGGGGTCAATCCCTATCTCGGTAAGAAAGCCGGTTAGGGCAATCACAAAATCCTCTTCACCATAGACCATTGCTTTTTTGCCAAAAATATATTTATGACCGTCTACGTAGGCGTCAATCAGTCGACCGCGTTCCTTGGCTATTTCTGCCGGGAGCTCCTTACCCGAAATATTTTTTAGGGCGTCAAAAAACAGGTCGCTGTTATCTATCCCGATAGGAAAAGGAATATGGTAACCGGTTACACTGAACTCTTTTTGTAGGATATCGCCTGCGGACACCACATGATGACTGCCGCTTACACGTCCTGCCAAGCGGCCTTTGTTGAGCACTTCGCCAAACTGTATAAATGCCCGGGCATTGCCCATTTCTTCCATTTCTTCCATAGTAGTTCCACCTTCCGGAATTAGTTTGTATTCGTCCCAATGGGGGTTGTCCATGGTTTCGGAATAGTCGGGCAGAAGCACAAAGGGCATTTGCATGGCTTGCATCACCTCTTTCAGATAGCGTAGATCGGCCGGTGACATCAAACCACCCAACAGTACTGTTTTGCCGTTGGCTTCGCCCCTGCGGGCGAACTGCTTTACCAAGGCGGCTATCGCCTCGTGAAATCCGTCGGCGTGGCTGCCCTGATAACTAGGTGTTTGTGCATGTACATAGGCTGTGTTTTCATTGCCGGGGATTTCGCGGTAATCCATTAAAATACTGCTTACGTCGTCACCGATGGTTTCGCTAAGGCAGGTAGTAGAAATGCCGATTATTTTTGGTTTGTATTGCGATTTGACGTTGTCCAGAGCCAGTTTTAAATTAGTTCCGCCGCCAAAAATGGTGGCTTCCTGGGTGAAGTTTGACGAGGCAATGTCGACGGGCTCTTTAAAGTGACTGATTAGATAGCGCCGCACGTAAGTGGAACATCCCTGCGAACCGTGAATCAGTGGGGTGCATCCCTCCACCCCTTTAAAGGCCAGGCTCGACCCCAGAGGTGCGCACATCTTGCACGCATTTCGCGTGGAAACGAAAGGTGTTTTGTTTATTACTTTTGCGTCCATATCATTTCCTCCCTTTTTTAGTAAATTTCCACACCGGGCTCATGACCGTTGCGTGTACTTCTTTAGCAAAATTTAACATGCCCAGGTATCCGGCCAGTGCTTCTTTGCGTTCGTGGTTGTGATCGCAAAAACCCAGTCCCAGCTTGTGTGCTATGGGTCGTTCTTTTACACCGCCGATAAATAAGTCGGCCGATTTTTCCTTCACAAATTCCGACAGTTCAACCGGGTTGGAGTCGTCTACCATGATGGTACCGTCGTCGCAGAGCTGTTTGAGCAGGTCGTAATCTTCTTTGTTTCCTGTTTGCGATCCCACCACAACGGTGGATATGCCAATCAGGCGTAAGGCTTTTACCAGCGAAATGGCTTTGAAGGCACCTCCCACGTAAATGGCGGCCTTTTTGCCCTGTAATATTTTTTTGTAAGGAGCCAGGGCGGGCAGCAAGTCTTTGAGTTCCTCACGAACCAGATCCTGAGCTTTCTGCATTAGTTCGGGCGCCTTAAAAAAAGAAGCTACTTCGTACAGTGCATCCGACATATCCTCGATGCCAAAGTAGGACACTTTGATAAAGGGTATGCCGTACACCTCTTTCATGTGTTTGGCCAAGTGTATCATCGATCCCGAGCATTGCACCACGTTTAGCTTAGCTTTGTGTGCGTTACGAATTTGGTGTATACGGGCATCGCCGGTAATGGTGGCGACCAGGTTGACCCCCATTTTTTCGTAATAATCCTTTAACATCCACAATTCGCCGGCTAAATTAAAATCGCCCAGTATATTGATGCTAAACTCTGGCACAGCTACATCGGTGGTGCCTACAAGTTTGGCCAAGGCCTCGCAGGCTACTTTGTAACCATCTTTTTTTGTGCCGTTGAAGCCCTCCGACATAACGGGTAATACGTCGATGCCCTTTTCGGCAGAAACCCTTCTGCAAATCGCATCTACGTCGTCGCCTATCACACCCACAATACAGGTGCTGTATACAAATGCGGCCTCCGGCTTATAAGCATCTATTAATTCGCACAGGGCGGAATACAGCTTGGGCTCGCCACCGAATACAACATCTTTTTCGCGCAGATCGGTGGTAAAGCTTAGTCGGTTAATTTCAGGACCCGAGGACAAGGATCCCCTGATATCCCAGGTGTAGGCCGCACAGCCCACCGGGCCGTGAATCAGGTGCAGGGCATCGGTAACGGGGTATAATACTACGCGCGATCCGCAAAAAACGCACGCCCTCTGGCTCACGGAGCCCGCCAAGCTTTTTTTGCCACAATCTAACTCCAGTTGATTTGCACCAACGACGGTTGCTATCTGCTTTTTTCTTTCTTCGAGTAGTGCCATAATATACAGTAGGTTATTTGTGGGCAGATGTTGCTGATAGATAAAAACCGGACAGGGCTTACAGGTAATGCTCTCCCTGTCCGGTTCAACTGTTTAACTATTAACTTAAATCTTGACGATCCATTTTTAATCAATCACTTACATTACCAATTCAAATTTCTCTTCGGCTACCGTTGCGTCCTCGTGATCCATGATTAGGCTCAACATTTTTTCGAGCAATCGCAAGCCGCCCATGTAACCAACCGTGGGGAAGTAGCTATGCCCTATTCTATCCAGGATTGGGAAACCAAATCTAAGAAAGGGTATGTTTTCGTCGCGGGCGATGTATTTGCCGTAGGTATTTCCGATGATCAGATCCACTCCTTCGTCTTTAATCCATTGGTGCAATAAAAACAAGTCGGCGCGTTCACCATTCATGTATTTGGCCTCAGGCACTTTTTTGTCCAGGATGGAGGCCATGCGTTTTTCAAAAGCTTTGCCAGGTGTTCCGGAAACGATGTAAACGGGTTTCATGCCCATGTCAACCAAAAATTCGGTGAGGGAGATGCATTGGTCGGGGTCGCCGAACAGGGCAACACGTTTACCAAAAAGGTACTGTTGCATGTCAACGATGGCATCTACCAACCGGCCTCGCTCTTTGGTAAGGGAATCCGGAACGGAAATTCGGAACGCTTTGGCCACTACCTGCACGAAACGATCCGTGGCCTTTATGCCAATGGGCATGTCGGCAATATGGAACGGCACTTTGCATTTGTTTTCGAGATGGATGGCGCTATCTTTGGAGCACCATTCCCCCAAGGCTATGGTTTTTATGCTGTCGCCCATCGAAGCCATTTGTGGGATGGTGGTTCCCCCTTCGGGAAACATCTTAAATTTACCCGTCATGGGTTCGTCCAATACATCGGAGGTATCCGGCAGCATCACGTATTTCACCTTCATCATTTTAAGCATACGTTTGATCTCTCGCATATCCGAGGGCTCCACCCATCCGGGTAGGATATTCAATTGTTTTTTTACCTCTTCGGTTTTATAGGCAAAATAGTCGATTATCCCCTTCACCATGTTAGAGAAGCCGGTGACGTGCGAACCTACATAACTAGGCGTTGCCGCATAAACGGCGTGCTTACCCTCGGGAATTTGTCCTTCTACGCGGGCTTTGCCTACGATTTGGCCAAGGTCGTCGCCAATAGTCTCACTTAAGCAGGTGGAATGTATAGCTACGATGTCCGGTTCGTAGATGGAATAGATGTTGCTCAGTCCCTGGAGTAGGTTGGCTTGTCC
The DNA here is from genome assembly GCA_024635555.1 of Saccharicrinis sp. Taxonomy (GTDB): domain Bacteria; phylum Bacteroidota; class Bacteroidia; order Bacteroidales; family Marinilabiliaceae; genus Saccharicrinis. The sequence continues at coordinate 13,951 of JAGXIO010000085.1, read as the reverse complement.
TCCGAATACGGATGAACCCTCTGTGAACGAGCTGGTAGCCGCCATAACGGGTTCTTTGTAATGGCGCGTGAGGGCGGTGCGATGGTACGAACAACAGCCTTGCGATCCGTGGCTATGGGGCAGGCACCCGTGTACACCCAAAGCGGCATACATGGCACCTACCGGTTGGCAGGTCTTTGCAGGATTTATGGTTAATCCTTTTCTCTCTATTGACTCAGAAGCCTTTTTTGTATGTCTTAACAGCATATCGTTTTAGTTTGTGCCAGCGTAAACCCGGTTTCCGGTGGGACTTGAATTCCGGGTTCGACACTAGCGATTTGTTTTTATTCTTCAACCACACTCCCTACGCAAACAGGCTCGTTTTTCCAGGGTGCATCAATCATTTTCCAAATATCGGTACAGAGCATGCGTTCCATCTCGTTATAAAAATTGATGGCTCCTACAAATCCGGCGTACGGGCCTCCATAATCGTAACTATGAAGCTGTTTTAAAGGAATGCCGTTTTTTTGTACCACGTATTTCTCCTTAATGCCTGCACAAAAAATGTCGGGTTTATACTTTTCGATTAATAACTCTGATTCCCAATGTGAGATATCGTCGATAACAAGCGAATTTTTGGACATCTCGGGCATCATGCCCTCATAATTTTCAAATTCGAAATTTTTATCTTTTAATGCCTTCTTTTTCTCCACCAGGGAATCTTTGAAGCTTACCTTGTCTTTCACCACTTTCAGCTCTTCAATATTTCTGGAGTCGGCGTCAATCTTGATATCCGGGATCACACGTCGTCCCTCGTAATCGTCGCGGTGGGCGAATTCGTAACCTGCTGCAATGGTCTCTATGCCCAGTTCTCTGAAAAGCTCCTGGTAGTGATGTGCTCTGGATCCTCCCACAAACATCATGGCTGTTTTACCTTGAACGAGGGGCTTCACTTTATTGGCCACGGCTTTCACGCTTTCTAGTTCACGTGCAATTAAAGCCTCTGTTTTTGCCATCACTTCCTCGTCGCCAAAGTACTCGGCAATACGCCGTAGGGATTTTGCGGTAGCCTGTGCGCCAATAAAGTTTACCTTGAACCAAGGGATACCATATTTTTTCTCCATCATCTCGGCAATATAGTTGATGGAACGGTGGCACATTACAATGTTCAGGTCTACGTCGTGAGCCGATTCATAGCTCTCGATGGTGGAGTTTCCGGAGAAGGTGGCCTTTAATGTGACGCCCATTTCCTCAAAATACGATTCTAGTGCAAATGAGTCGCCCCCGATGTTGTACTCTCCCATCATGTTGATCACAAACTTCCCTGCGCGCGGCAGTGTCAGGTCGATGCCGATAACATCCGAAAAAATCTTGTTGTTCGCAATGTGGTGGCCAGCACTCTGGCTTACGCCTTTGTATCCTTCGCAAGAGAAGCCGAATATGTTAATGCCCAATTCTGCTTTCTTTTCGCGGCACACCGCATGGATGTCGTCACCAATTAAACCTATGGGACACGTTGAAAACACGGCGATGGATCGAGGCTTAAAGAGATCCCAGGCGTCCTGGATGGCATCCTTAAGTTTTTTTTCTCCCCCAAAAACAATGTTGGAGTCCTGCATATCTGTGCTGAACGAATAGGGGATGTAGTTGGGATCTTGCGCTGTGGGCGGCTTGGTTTGGTTACGTCGGGTAAGCCAGGCGTAAAAACTACAACCGATAGGACCATGAACGATGTTTACGACATCGCGTGTAGGCCCCAGTATAACCCCTTTACAGCCGGCATAGGTACAGCCCCTTTGGGTAATGATACCGGGAATTGTGCGAACGTTGGCCTGTATTTCCATCCCTGTATCCTTTGGGTCGTTCACTAATATCCCTTTGGCTCTTTTTTTTGCAACCTTAAGCGGATATTTTTTTAAGAGCTCCTCTTTAAACTCCTCCGGATTTGGTACGTGCTTTTTGTTTTTATTTTTTGATATCATTTTTTCTTTTTTTAGATGTTTGTTTCCACGGTGAGCATTTGTAAATCAGGAAGGGTAAAAGGATCCTTATTTTCCTATTCCCGCTTGCCGGCTGCTCTAATTAGTCGAGCACCTGGTCACCATGCTCCCCGGTTCTTATTCGTATGGCCTCATATTCGGGCATTACAAATATTTTTCCATCGCCGTGTTCGCTTACCTGGTTCACGGCGATTACCGTTTCAACCACCTTGCTCACCAGTTCGTCAGGAACGGTGATGGTGAGTAAGCGATGAGGCCTCAATGGTGTTTCTTTGCCCAGGAGTTCGATGGCCTCGGGCACATCTTCCTGTGCGGCCTTCATCACCTTGGCATCCCACAGCCCTTTTCCGCGTCCGAAAACATTCCCGGTGGCGGTCATGGAAGAGATGCCTACCTCGGACAGGGCGCGTTTGGTCTTGTTCATCTTGTTGATGCGTATAATGCACATGACTGATTTCATAGTAATTGTGTTTTTTGTTACATCTTAATTTTACTTGCGTGGCACTAAAGTCCCTTTGCCCCGGTGCTTATGGTGTAAGCTTCCTCTACTGGCGTTATAAATATTTTGCCGTCGCCGTAGGCGCCGCCGCCCTTTGAACGGGCCGCATCCATGATGGTGGTCACACAAAAATCTTTGTCCTCATCTTTCACCACTGCGATAAGCATCTCCTTTGGGAGTTCGTCGTAGGTGACTTCGCCTATTTTGATTCCGCGCTGCTTACCACGTCCCACTACGGAAACTTTGGTGACTGCTACATAGCCGGCCTCAAACATGGCTTTCATAATTTTAGATGTTTTCTCTGGGCGTACAATTGCTCTTATCATTAACATATCTAGATCCTCTTTTTTTAAATTAGTTTGCAATACCAAAATCTATCAACAATTTCTCCAACGATTCCATGGGTAATGGATTGGGAATCACGAACATCTTGTTTTCGTCTATAGCCTTGGCCAGGGTACGGTATTCATCGGCCTGCACGTGTTCGGGGGCATGTTCAATTACCGTTTTACGGTGTATTTCGGCCTGCTGAACCATGTTGTCGCGCGGTACAAAATGGATCATCTGTGTGCCCAACTGGCGAGCCAGTTCTTCGATCATGGCACTTTCGTTGTCTACTTTTCGTGAGTTACAGATCAACCCTCCTAGTCGTACCGAACCGTTCTGTGCATACTTCTGGATACCTTTACAGATATTGTTGGCGGCGTACATGGCCATCATCTCGCCCGATACCACAATATAAATCTCCTCGGCCTTACCATCGCGGATAGGCATGGCAAAACCGCCGCAGACTACATCGCCCAGTACATCGTAGAATGTATATTCGGTATTGTATTTATCGTCCCAGGCGCCCAATTGCTCCAATAGGTTGATCGATGTGATAATACCTCTACCGGCACATCCCACACCTGGTTCCGGGCCACCCGACTCCACACAGCGTGTGCCGCCGTAACCGGCTTTGATGATGTCGTCTAGTTCAACGTCCTCGCCTTCTTCGCGCAGCGTGTCCAGTACAGTTTTTTGAGCCATTCCGCCTAATAATAGTCGGGTAGAATCTGCTTTAGGGTCGCATCCTACTACGATTACATTTTTACCCATTTCAGTCAATCCAGCAACTGTGTTTTGCGTAGTGGTAGATTTACCTATGCCACCTTTTCCGTAAATGGCAATTTTTCTCATCTTCTTTTCCATGTCAGTACAATTTTAAATGAATGTGTTCTGATAATTGTATATCCAGTACCGTGCCATCGGACTGGGCAACTATGGGCATACATCCAATTTGAGGTTATTAAAGGGCTTGTAGTGAGGTGGATAAAAACTTTAAATCCACCTGCGGGAAGAAAGTTGGACTTCTCGGAATCCTACATTTATGTAGGATTTGATAGGGCTGATCTACAATAATGTAGGAGGCCGGCATGGTGCAAAAAAATCCAATTGTAACTTATCTGCTTATAAACTAAGCAAATGGAGGTTCGCCAATGAAGGTGCACTGTTGTTGGTATGCTGATTGTGTTAGGTAAGGTGTAATATATGATGAACCAAATATTAAAAAGGAGAAGACATGAAAATTGGATTTCCGGCCCTTGGCCACGGTAAGGAGAGAGGCATTCTTTCCGCCGACTTCACGAGAAACGGGTATATCGGAGTGTACGACACAGAAACCGAAAATATCCTAGTATTTAATAAAGAGGAGCTTGGGCAGGGCCTAACGGAATGGCTATTTCAGGAAGAAATTGATACCGTGATAACGGCCGGCATTCAGGCGATGGCACTAAAAGTATTTCGAGAATTGGGCATATCGGTGTACAGGGCTTCGGGAACGCTTCTTTCGCTCAATGTACAGTTGCTCAGTAATAATTGTCTGCCGCTATTTACAAACGAGGAACTTTATTCCGCAGCATCGTGCAATGGTTCGGCTTGTAGTTCGTGCAGATCTGGATGCAACTGACAGTATTTTTCAACATCAAGTATTAAAACAAACGATATGGCATTACAAAACGCAATAAATTTTATAAAGGACGCCGGGCAGGATCCTGTGCTGCGCAATGGTTTGGTTAAACTAGCACAAGCCGAAATATTGCCCGAACTGGAAAAACTAGGCTACGGGTTTACGATTCCGGAATTTGAGGAAGCAATCAATGTACAGCACGTACAATGTCAAACAGAGGAAGATGCTAATTTTCTTTTTCAGGTAGTAAACTGGTTTAAACTTTTGTACATATAAATAATGGATCGATGAATACGTTTTTAAAACCCCTTGACAAGATACTGGAGATGGTTGAAGCTGTAGAGCTTAATGTGACCTATGAATATGATGATCTGGTTTTTATTGAGAATAATCCTTTCTTGATCCGATTTGATCAGGACGATGCGGCAAAGATATACCTTCATTTTAACGCGGATTGCGAAGCTCCGGAAGCCGAAAAACTAAAAAAAGCGTTAATCCTGTTGGCTAAAGCAAAGGATTTGATATTAATTCCGGACAGCAGCTATACCATGCAAACCAACGAAGATACCAAGGAAATAAAAATTCTATTTAGTAATTTCTTGGAAATACTTTAAGTTGAATAATACCGCATCATGATTATGCTTCGGTCGCCGTAGGCGAAGCCCTAATCCGGCAGCTGCTGGAGAACTGGCTCTCTGCGGAGAGTTTGGTTCTCCTGTTAGGAAAGGTATCCATAGAACAACACTTCGTTATGTTTTTGTAACTATCTGAATGTTAAAGTTTTTACTGAGTTGCGCGATTTTCGCTAACAGGCTGATAATATGGTGTTTGTAAATAAGTCTAATGTCTAACATCTAAAATCTAACGGTCTATTGATAGAAAATGGTTGCTTTTTAATGTGTCCGCTATTTATGCCCATGGGGTAAATTGATGTAGGAAAGAGACAAACGCAGTATATTGTTTCTGGAGAGTTGGTTTGTCTTTCACTACCAACCTAATAACCAAATAAGCTCTTTCAAAATCAAAGCATTTTAACTTTCTTTGTGGCAAGATAGAAACACACATTAGCTGTAATGACACATAAAAATGCAGGGAAGAGGCTCCACTCGTCCATCGAAAAGTTTATTCTCCATTTGCACCCGGCTAAAATTGATAAGCGGGCGCTAAAATTTAACCGTACTTTTGGGTTGGGCGGCATACTGGCGCTGCTCATTGTTATCCTGGGACTTACGGGGCTGCTTCTTCGTTTTTCGTATATACCCACCGTTCAGGATGCTTATGGCTCTATAGTGGCGCTTCAAAATAACACGGTGTTTGGGCAGTTTATCCGCAATATGCACCATTTATCGGCCAAAATGATGGTTATAGTCGCGTTCCTGCATCTGATACGCACTTATTACTCGCAGGCCATCTATAAAAAAAGGGCCGAAAACTGGATTTACGGTCTCATCATGATGTTCATGGTTATCGTTTCCTCGTTTACAGGTTATCTACTTCCCTGGGATCAGCTAGCCTATTGGGCCGTTACGGTTATCACGCAAATAATTGAATATGTACCGTTTGTAGGGCATCCGCTGGCAAATATGGTGAGGGGTAGCGACGTGGTGGATGGCAATACATTACTCAACTTTTATACTTTGCATACGGGCATATTGCCCTTAATTTTCATCTTTTTAATGAGTATGCATTTTTGGTTGGTGCGCAAGGCCGGCGGTGTTGCTCTACCTGCAAACGATAACAAGGAAAAGGTAAATGTAATACCTAATTTGGTGTGGTTGGAGATTATGGTGGCTGCCATTGTAATTGCCGGTATATTTCTGTTTTCGGTATTTTACCATGCCCCTTTGCTCGATGAGGCTAACCCGCTCAACAGCCCAAATCCCAGTAAGGCACCCTGGTACTTTTTGGGTGCACAGGAACTGCTGCTACATCTGCACCCTGTTTTTAGTGCTGTTATTTTACCACTGTCCGTAGCCGTTTTCTTTTTCTATCTACCCTATTTTAAATACGACCATTTGAACACGGGTGTTTGGTTTAACTCGCCACTGGGCAAAAGGATGACCATCCATTCGGGCATCTCTGCCTTTGTGTTTACTTTTGTGCTGATATATTTGCTCGAACATTTCCTGCATCTGGATATTTGGTTAGCCCCGTTGGGCAGTTGGGTGGCCACAGGGCTCGTACCTTTTTTGATATACACTTTGCCCATGGGGGCCTATTTGATGTACTGGAAAAAGAAACATGGTGCTAAAACCGAAGAACTGGTCATGGCTGTCACTACCATACTTTTATCTTCGTATTTGGTGATGATGCTTATTTCATTGCTGTTAAGGGGTAAGGGAATGTTGATGATTATTTAGCACTTATAAATTACGGAACAATAACAACAATGAAATTCGATAGAAGAAAATTTATAAAGCGGATTGTAATTGCCGCGGCATCCATAGAGGCACTTTTCCTGATAAAAGGCGGGGTGAGCAAGGTGGGGCATATAGATAAAGAAAAGGTGCTTTTTAATGCAGGACGTATCGATAGTTTCCAGAAAAATAAAACCTATCCTTTTGCCACCGGGCAGTTTTTTCTGCGACGATTTGAAGATGGTGGCTTCTTGGCCATGTCGGTAAAATGTACCCACTTAGGTTGTGTGGTGGACTCCAACCTTGAAACGGGTGGTTTTAACTGCCCTTGCCACCGTTCACAGTTTAACCGTTATGGTGAGGTGCTGATGGCACCAGCCACGCGGCCTTTGGATTTATTTCCCATCACCATTGAAAAGGGCGAGCTTTTTATCGACACCCAATCGCCCGTGAAAAGAACCTCATTTGAAAAATCGCAGTTAACCTACGCATAATGGAGAATCGTAATAAAATAGAACGCATCACGCTCATAGCCATCATCGTGGCTATTGTTTCGGTTCCGGTGTACACCGTTGTACGTACTTATAGTGGTAATGATGTTCAAAAAACAGATGAGGCCCAGTTTGTAGGTAAAGAAACGTGTGTGGAGTGTCACTTGAACGAATACAACCAGTGGGTGGGTTCCGATCATGATAAAGCCATGCAATATGCCAACGACTCAACCGTGTTGGGTAATTTTGACAACCAGTCGTTGGAATACAATGGCATGACGCATCGTTTTTATAAACGTGATGGACGCTTTTTTGTAGAAACGGATGGCGAATCGGGTAAACTGCAAGAGTTTGAAATAAAATACACCTTTGGCTATTATCCGCTCCAGCAATATTTGGTGGAGTTCGATGGAGGTAGGTTACAAACCTTGCCGCTAACATGGAACACCATGGACAGTGTTTGGTATCATATGGCAGAGGCTATTTATACCGACGAGATTATAAAAAGTGATAACTGGCTTCACTGGACAAATCAGGCGCAAAACTGGAACGGCATGTGCGCCGATTGCCACTCGACGAATTTGGTGAAGGGCTATGATGCCAATACGGACTCGTACCGGACAACATGGAGCGAGATTAATGTGAGCTGCGAAGCTTGCCACGGCCCGGCCTCAAAGCACTTAGAATGGGCAGCAAAAGCCGATTATGCCCGCGACGAGCACAATAACTACGGTCTGGTGGTGAAAACCAGCGGTATCGACAACAAGGCCTACGTGGATCTTTGCGTGAGGTGTCATGCCCGCCGTGGCTCTATGTCCGATTTTAACCACAGCTCCGACATTTATAACCACAGCATACCCAACTTGCCAACAGGCGAAAGCTATCATATCGACGGTCAAATATTGGACGAGGACTATGTGTATGCCTCCTTTACCCAAAGCAAAATGTACATGCGCGATGTAGCCTGCAACGACTGCCACAACGTACACAGTACCAAACGTCTGTTCGAGGATAACCGCCTTTGTACCCAGTGCCACCGTGCCGATGATTACGATACCTACAACCATCATTTCCATAAATCGGCGGGTGAACCGGGCGAAGCTGTCATTGCTGATGATGGTGTTAAATTTGAAGTGGGAGAGGGTACACGCTGTATTAACTGCCATATGCCTGCACAATTTTATATGGGTGTGGATTATCGTAACGACCATAGCCTCCGCATTCCCCGTCCAGACTTGACAGAAAAGCTGGGGACGCCCAATGCCTGTAACCAGTGCCATGCCAATGAATCGACCCAGTGGGCCATCGATTACGTGAACAAATGGCATGGTATAGGCCGTCCGGCGCAATACGGAACCGCCTTTAAAGAGGCGCAAACAGGAAGTGAACAAGGTTTTGAGGAGTTGGTCAATATTTATAACGATGAGGTTTATCCCGAGATAATCCGCGCATCGGCCATTCAGTTTTTAGGTCAGCACTACCAAAATAAGGGTAAGGATATTTTAATAGGGGCCATTCATAACTTTAACGGGCATATCCGTTACAACGCGCTCCAAAACCTAATGGTGGACGACCAAAAATCGCTGGATGCAGTATTGGGCATGTTGGGCGACCAGACTGCGGCTATACGCGTAGAGAGCGCGTCGAAGCTATTGGCCGTGCCTGCCGAGCAAATTCCTGCGCAATACAAGGAATCGCTTGAGAAGGCAAAAAAAGAGTATCTCGAAACCTTAAAATACGGTGCCGACTTCCCAACAGGTAAGTTTAACCTCGCCAACTTCTATTACAACGAAAAGCAAATTGATAAAGCCGAAGAGTTTTATAAAAGGGCATTAGAACAAGACAAAGAGCTCCATGCCATAAAGATAAATTTGGCCCTATTGTACAACAGTAAAGGAGAATTCCAAAAAACGGAGCTGTTGTTGAAAGACTATCTGAAGCACATGCCCGAGGACGGTAACACCTTGTTTACCTACGCTTTGTTTCTCTCGGAGCGCCAACGTTACGACGAGTCGATGGAATATCTGTTGAAAGCCGCCAAATACTCGCCCAACAATCCACGGGTGATGTACAACATAGCCATGATGTACGATTTCCAAAACAACCTGAAAGATGCCGAAATCTATCTAAAAAAAGCCATGGACATCAGTCCCGACGAGCTCAATTACTATATGGCACTGCTCAATTTGTATGTAAAATATCAGCAGGTGGATAAGTCGAAGGAAATAGCCCGGGAAATCCTGAACAAATTCCCCAATGTGCCCGATAGGACTCAGATAGAAAGTATTTTGGCGCAGTAGGGGCTAAAAGACTCTTTGGAGAAAAGAGATGGGGTTTGATAGCTTTTATGTTTGGAAGCTATTTGTTTAATAGATCTAAATACAAAGGAGATGTATAATCAATAGTTGAATATTTATTTATGTTGGGTATCACGCACGCAAAACCGTAAACATGACCATATTTGAGACAAACAGGTTATTAGTACGTCATCCTGAAGGGAAAGATTTTAGGGATTTGTTAAGGATTTACAATCGGGCCGAAAATATGCGGTATATTTCCGATGGAAAACATAATTGGACAATTGAAGAACTTTGTGGAAAAATTGAACTGGCAAACAATGATAGCGAATCGGGAATTGGGATTTTTATTGTGAAACAGAAAGGAACGGGAAAAGTCATTGGGGAAGCCGGACTTTTTAATTCTTTTCAAGACTATAAAAAATTGGAATTGGGCTATATAATTGACATTGCATATTGGGGAAAAGGTTATGGAAAAGAAATTTGTAGTGGACTCGTAAACTTTTGTTTTAAACAACTAAATACAGAAACCTTGATTGCAAGAATGTATGCCAAGAACATTGCTTCTGTGACGCTTTCAGAGAAATGTGGAATGAGAAGAATTGAAGAAGGCTTGGCAGAAAATGGGGAAAAGTTTTTGGTGTTCCAAAAAAGGAAGAGCTTGACTTCATAGAAAAAACACGAATACCCAACAATTATAAGTTATGCGGAGTCAGATGGTTTTGGGAAGTTTGCAGTTTATCTGTTGGCCTCCAAATTTACGTCCCGAAAAATTATTAAGTTTAACGTTAAATTTCAAACGCAAAATTGGCTTAGTGCAATTTTGGGAGTGAAGTGCGTCTAGTTTCTGCACTACGCATAGCCAAGCCTTTATGAGCAAGTATAAAATACTCCACTTTGAAATATTGATTGAATATGAAAAAGATTTTAATAATAAACGGACATCCAGACAAAGATAGTTTGTGTAATGAATTTGCTGAAAGTTATAGGCGAGGAGTTGAAACTAGCAGTGCTGATTGTATTTTAGTAAATCTGATTGATTTAGATTTTGACCCAATTCTACGCTATGGATATCGACAAAGAACAGAACTAGAGCCTGATTTATTGAACATACAAAAAGAGATACAGAATGCAGATCATCTGGTTTTTGTCTATCCAACATGGTGGGGAACTTATCCTGCATTACTAAAAGGATTTATTGACAGAGTTTTTCTTCCAAAATTTGCATTTAAATACCGTGACAACTCATTATTATGGGATAAATTACTCAAAGGAAAAACTGCAAGACTAATTGTGACAATGGATACACCAAAATGGTACTATTCATTGATTTATAAAAGTCCTGGACATAATGCGATGAGAAAGGGCGTTTTAGAATTTTGTGGAATAAAACCAGTAAAAATTACTGCATTTGGACCAATTAAATCTTCGGATGGTAAAAAGCGACAGAAATGGATTAAACAAATAGAAAAACTTGGGCAAGAACTAAGATAGCATCAGTTGGCAACGGGTGATATATGCTGTGACTTATTTTGAAAAAGGAAGTAAAGATGTTTTTATAGACTTTCATGCTCTTAGAAGTTTTACAATGCAAAATCAGATTAAAATTAAATGATATAAACATATTCCCTATATTTGGAATGATATGTTCATACGAACCAAAATACAAAGCAGATATATATTCACCCTATGAACATATAACAACGTTGCTATAAAAACGAACAGCCTAACCACATGATAATCTTTACTATATTTGTATATGAAACTAATTAAATCGTTATATAAAATATCGAAAAACTATTGGGTCGAGATAAATACCAAGACTCATGAGATAAATGAATTTATAAAAGTAGATTCTGATAAAGATTTAAAAATTTGGACTGAAACATACATTAGTGGAAATGAAATTAATGCAATTTTTAATCTAAGTCTTAATAACAATTCTAAATACTTTACTACTTATGAAGATAAATCATTAAATATTTTTTCTAAAAATCTATTTATTGAAATTCTTGGAAAAAGGATAATTAAAAATTTAAATGCTGAAAGCTCATTTATTACAAACGGTTTTAGACTTAGGTTAAAAAGCAAATTTATTAAAAATGTTTTTTTTCATTCTTCAACGTTAGATGATATATTAAAAGAAATTAAGCAATATGTTTTTTGTGATCATTATTCAGTTTGGCTTTATAATAATAAATCAAAATATTTTAGTAAAATTTGTGCATCATTCCAATCAGATTCTATAATTAAGAAAGAGGACAACGAATCCAATCAAATTATTCAATTTAAAAGTGGTGATGGCTATATATGTGAGAAGTACATTTTAAATGAAGGCACTTCAGAATCATTATCACAAATTAAAACTGTAAATAGAATTAAAGTTAGTCTTCAATTACTGGATGATTCTAATAAACAAAGCTTTTTAATTGTAAATCTATTTTCACCACTAGAAGATTATCAATTACGCAAAGATACAATTCAAGTAATTCAAGAAACTATTAATTTAAAAGTTTCACGCGATTGGCTCCCTGAAATTGAAAAGAAAAACACACTTGCAAAAACAATATCACGAAACTATAAGCTAGGTCAATTTAAAGAGTTTATTGATCAATGCTTGGAAACGATAAATGCCGAGTTAGGTTGGGAAGCATCTTCGATTTTTTTAAGAGATCATGGTGATATTTTAATGTTAAGGTCATTAATGGATAATAGGAAAGATAAGGATCGTGAAAAATTGATTGACGACATTTATTATTCAGCTAGGTCAGATTCATTTACATATAATGTATTTAAAAACAATGAAATAAAGTACTCTTATGACATTTTCAATGATGAACAAAATAGTCATACATTTGATGAATTAACAAAATCAAGACCACAAAACTGGCTTGGAATTCCAATTACTACTGGTATTACTAGCCCTATTGGAGTTTTACGTGTTAAAAATAGGTTTAATCATGAAACTCAAAAGGTTGTGCCTTTTAATGATATTGACATTTCCATTCTCGAATCAATTACTTCTACAATAGCACATATTTTTAATATGCATTATATGTATTTAGGCTTTTTAGAAGAGAAAGATGATGAAATTCAGAAACAGAGAATGTTAAATGAGGAACTGATTAATTTCATGAGAACATATCGTCATGAAATAAAATCGCCACTTCAAGTTATAACTTTTGCTTCTTATAGGATTAAATTAAGGATGGAAAAGTTAGGTTATTTTAATAGAGAGAATGTACCAAAAAAACTTGACGAGTTATTTGATGATATTGACAGTGTTGGAGATCGTTTAGTATACGTCGCAAATTCATTATCGTTTAATGCTTCAGAATTAATTAAAGAAAAGGAAATTCGAGATGTTTTCCCTTATTCTACAATTATTGCACCTGTCACCTCCTTTTCGAAATTGTATGCTTCCAAGAGAAATAAAACACTTGATGTAGATGAGAAAAGTATTAAAATATTGCAAAAGGTTAAAGTTGATCCTTTTGCAGGTTCAATGGCTTTTCATATTGTTTTAGATAATGCAATAAAATATGCAAAAAAGTATACCACAATTAAAGTGTCTGGTTATACAACAAGCGAATTTGCTGTTATAGTAATTGAAGATTTCAGTATAGTAAAAATTGAAGATTTTGAAAAGAACAAAATTTTTGAAAAGTTTTATCGTAATAAAGAAGTTGAGCAAATGACTTTTGAAGGGGCAGGTATAGGTTTAGCACTTTGCTATGAAATTATGGAAAAACTTAATGGAAAAATCTTATTAATTAATTCAAATAATCCAACAATATTTGAACTTCACTATAAATTATTTTAAAAAATGAAAAAGATACTAATAATCGACGATAATCCTGATTTTTACGAGCCAATTTCCGAATTGCTTGATGATGAGGGTTATACTACTTCGGTAATTGATGATTCAGACGTAGTAATTGAAAAACTAGCCACATTCCAAGATTATAATTTAATTATCCTCGATATGATGTTAATTAAGGGGGATAAGATTGATCTTGGAGACCTTCCCGAAGTAGGTGTATACATCTATGTGAAAATTAGAGAGAAGTTCAATATGCCTATTCTAGTTACTACTGCATTAAGGAAAGAACAGATCTGGCAATACTTTAAACATGACGCCCGCGTTGAATACCAGAGTAAGCCAGTTATCTCAAATTACAATTCTTTTCTAACTCTATTAAAGAAAATGATATGAAAAGAAAGATTTTAATAATACTACAATTGTAACTACTCAGCAAGCATCAACTGTCAATAATTAAGGTAATATGCTTTGGATATTTTGGGTGTAGGAAAATTCCGAGTTGTTCTGTTCGATTGTCACGGTCTGAATTTTTAAAACATACATTATTGTGCGCTTTG
>JAGXIO010000010.1 GCA_024635555.1 Saccharicrinis sp. | reverse complement strand
TTTGTTGCTAATATAAAGTAATTGCACGAAGCCGCAAAAACTTACTTTCGCCATTCCACAATATGACCATGGTTTTTATTAAGTAAATGCCTAGGCACTGATTTTCTTATACATTCGAACAAAATCTGGAGCAAATGCTGCTTGGCAAAGTTGTGGGAATACACCATGCTCACCTCACGCAACAGGTCGCTATCTCCTATATTCTTAATCTGGTCGATGATATCTTCCGTCAATAGTTCCTCTGTTTTTGTTTTAACCCTTGGGTACTCGGGCGAAAACTAACCCACAAAAAGTGGAAGCAGGTAAGGCGTAAGCGAAGGAAGCAAAGCCGTTAAACTGGTGGTTGAAAATTTTGCTACTTTAATTACCTTAGAGCGTGAGATACTTGCACTAGCAGGCGATGCCCACGACGAAGGAACGGTTTCCTTAATGAGCGATTATATTGCCCAAACCGAGAAAACATTGTGGATGCTGAACTCCTATTTAAAATAAGCATCATAAAATAGGCATTACAAAGCAAAATAATTTAAATCAAGCAAAGTGCAAAGACTTATCACAAGACTTTGCACTTTTTGTTTTATTAATCCTATTTTTACGCCTCCAAAAAAACATCATTCATGAACCAATCATCCAATATAAGCATAGGCACTCCCCTATCGGCTAATGCAACCAAAATAGTATTATTAGGTTCGGGCGAACTAGGCAAAGAAGTGGCCATAGAATTTCAACGCTACGGTGTTGAGGTAATTGCCATCGACCAATATAAAAACGCACCAGCCATGCAGGTAGCACATCGTAGCTATCAGGTATCCATGTTGGATGGAAAAGCTTTGTTCAAGATAATCCACGATGAGAAACCGCATTACATCATCCCCGAACTAGAAGCCATCGCCACCGATACGCTATTGGAACTGGAGAAAGAAGGTTTTGCCGTGATACCTACCGCCAAGGCCACCCAACTGACCATGAACCGCGAAGGCATTCGGACTCTGGCTGCGCAGGAGCTGGGATTGCTTACATCGCCTTATCAATTTGCCGGGACAAAAGAAGAATTCGACGCCGCGATTGCAAAAATAGGTTTTCCTTGTGTGGTAAAACCCATCATGAGTTCATCAGGTAAAGGTCAGAGCGTAGTGAAGAGCAAAGTAGATATTGACCACGCCTGGAACCACGCTATAAAAGGTGCTCGAGCAAAAAACGACCGCGTTATCATTGAGGGCTTTGTGGATTTTGATTACGAAATAACCCTGCTCACCGTCAGCCATATTAACGGCGTTTCGTTTTGCGCCCCCATCGGTCATCGGCAAGAGGATGGCGATTATAAGGAATCGTGGCAACCACAGGCCATGAGCCCAAAAGCCTTGGCCGATGCACAATATATTGCCGAAAAAGTGGTGAAAGCCTTGGGAGGAAGAGGCCTGTTTGGCGTGGAGTTTTTTGTGAAAGGCGACAAGGTTTATTTCAGCGAGCTATCGCCCCGTCCGCACGATACCGGCATGGTGACCATGATTTCGCAGGATTTGAGCGAATTTGCTTTACACGTGCGTGCCATATTGGGATTGCCCATCCCCAACATCGTTCAACATGCCCCCGCTGCCAGTAGTGTTATTATGGCAAAAGGAAATTCCACTCAGGTGAGCTTTTCTGGATTGGAACAGGCCTTGGCGGAACATGATACCCAGCTAAGGCTGTTTGGGAAGCCCGAAGTACAAGGAGAAAGAAGGATGGGCGTATGCTTGGCCAGAGGCGCATCAGTTGAGGAAGCTAGAGAGAAAGCGAACAGGGCAAGTGGAGCTATCCAGGTTAGCTTGTGATAAAAGCCCAAGAGGTCAACTCCTACAGAGTTGGATATCGCACACTCCTTTAACCCCCAGTTTCACTGGGGGTTACTTTAGGCCAACACCTACGGTGTACACTACTCTATTTAAATGGGTAAACCCTGACGGGATAAAACTACGTTTGTAATAATACATTAAAAATAATGCGTTAAAAGCAACTACTCCGCAGGAGTATTCCGTGCATAACCCCCAGTTTCACTGGGGGTATTACAATCAGAGTCACTACAACTCTGTAGGAGTTGGCCAATGAATACCTAGGAGGACAACTCTTACAAAGTTGCATATCACTCATTTCTTTAACCCCAGTTTTACTGGGGTTACTTTAGGACGACACCTACGGTGTCTTCTGCTCTATTTAAATAGGTAAACTCTGGTTGGACTGGAAATACGTTTGGAACATATCTTTCAATCCGTTATTTTTGAGCTTTTAAAATGTTGCTTGTAGCATAATGCCTACATTCTAATTTTTACTGATGGCTTTATGTCGGAACTGTCCACAAAAGATATTACTTATTTACCCGGTGTTGGTTCCAAAAGGGCCGACCTGCTCAAGAGCGAACTCAAAATTCAGTCGTACGAGGATTTGCTGTACCATTTTCCGTACAAATATGTGGATAGAAGCCGGACTTTTAAGATACGGGAGATAAGCAGCACTTCGTCGCACATTCAGTTGCAAGGCAAAGTTATTTCCCTGAATACCGTGGGCCAAGGTAAGTCGCAGCGTTTGGTAGCCAAATTTGCCGACGACACGGGTTTAATAGAATTGGTGTGGTTTAAATTTATAAAACAGATACAAACTGGAATCGACCCCAAAGCCGAATACATCATCTTTGGCAAACCAAGCAAATTTAACCAAAGCTATAACATCGTTCATCCCGAAATGGAAAAAGTGGACAGCAGCAAACCAAAAATCACTTCTGGTCTGCAAGCTTTTTACAATACCACGGAGAAGATGAAAAACAGCTATCTGAACTCCAAGTCCATACAAAAGATGCAGCAAAGCATCTTTCTATCGTTTCAAGGAGCCATATCCGAAAGCCTGCCTGCCTATATCGTTCAGCAATATAAATTGATGCTACTTGACAAAGCTTTACGCACAGTTCATTTTCCGGCTGATTCGCTCGTATTGCAACAGGCTCAGTTTCGTTTGAAATTTGAGGAACTATTTTACATTCAGCTCAGCATCCTTAAATTAAAATCACAGCGCAACCTAAGCATCAAAGGACATATATTTGGCACCGTTGGCGATTACTTCAACCACTTTTTTCACCATAACCTGCCCTTTGAACTTACCGGGGCGCAAAAACGCGTTATCCGCGAAATAAGGCACGATGTGGGTTCCGGGCGGCAGATGAACCGCTTGCTGCAAGGCGATGTGGGAAGCGGTAAAACCATGGTGGCATTGATGGTGATGCTAATTGCTCTAGACAATAGCTTTCAGACTTGCTTGATGGCACCTACCGAAATACTCGCCTCGCAACATTTTGATTCTATTATCGAATTATTGCAAGGGATGGATTTGAATGTGAAGCTGCTAACGGGTTCGAGCAAAAAAAAGGAGCGGGAGCAAATACATGCCGAGCTACAATCCGGCGAACTGCAAATACTCATCGGCACACATGCCCTACTCGAAGATGTGGTGAAATTTAATAACCTGGGGATGGTCATCATCGACGAGCAGCACCGCTTTGGGGTAGCACAACGTGCCAGGCTATGGAAAAAGAACACGATACCACCGCATGTATTGGTGATGACGGCCACCCCTATTCCCCGCACTTTGGCCATGACCGTTTATGGCGACCTTGACGTGTCGGTTATTGATGAGCTTCCTCCGGGACGTAAACCCATCCAAACCAGGCACTATTTTCATAACCGACGCAATAACCTCAATCAGTTTATTAAAACCGAGATTGAAAAAGGACGACAGGTATATGTGGTGTATCCGCTGATAGAGGAATCGGAAAAGATAGACTATAAAAATCTGTCAGAAGGTCTGGAATATATGCAGTCTGCTTTTCCCGAATATATTACAGCCATGGTTCATGGCAAAATGAAACCTGCCGAAAAAGATTCGGCCATGCTAGAGTTTACCAGCGGCAGGGCTCATATATTAGTGGCCACCACCGTAATTGAAGTGGGCGTTAACGTACCCAATGCCTCCGTAATGATTATCGAAAGTGCCGAGCGATTTGGCCTTTCACAATTGCACCAGCTGCGCGGCAGGGTGGGCCGAGGAGCAGAGCAGAGCTTCTGCATACTGATGACGGGACATAAACTGGGTGAGGACAGTAAAAAACGGATGAGCATCATGGTGGATACTAACGACGGCTTTGAAATTGCCGAGGCCGACATGAAACTGCGCGGTCCCGGCGACCTAGAAGGCACCCAACAGAGCGGCCTTCCCTTCGACCTGAAAATAGCCAACCTCACCCGCGATTCGCAATTACTGCAACATGCACGCAACGTGGCCAATGCCATCCTCGACGCTGACCCCACGCTGGAAAAACCGGAAAACCAAATCCTAACCAGACAACTCACCAAACTTGCTCGTCAAAAACTGAACTGGAGTCTCATCAGTTAGCTGGTGCGAGCCGTGCGACGGCAGCGGATAATATGTATTTACTCGAATACTCCGGGCGCGACTCGGAGTCGCACCCGGAGTAATAAGCTGAACACTCTTTTCAACCACGAATTAAACGAATGATACGAATAGGTTTGCCGCAGGCAAACCTTAAGTGCGTAGCAGTTTTATTCGCTTCATTCGCATCATTCGTGGTCGTATTAAAAATAATGTACTATCAATTTTAAAGTTATATGTATTTCATCTTGTAAATATTTCTTTATACTCTCCATCACATCAACTCATAACACAAAACAATTCAATTTTACGGGGTAACTAAAAAAAATATTCACCTCATTTTCCTTAAATTGTAATCTCCACTTTACACTATCCATCAGGGTTTTGCAATGTACACATTGCAGCTTTCTTTATTTATACCAATTCCAAATTACTAAATAGGCTTTTCTGTACTGTCGTAATAATTACATTTGTTCTGAAATTTCAAAATTAATATGTCGGAATTCAACTTTGTAGAGCATACAGGATATATAGAGGCGGTTGATCAGAGTCAGGTTAAAGTACGCATTTTAAGCGAATCGGCTTGCGCTTCATGCCATGCAAAAGGAGCATGCACCGCTGCCGATATGCAAGAAAAAATAATTGACGTTAGCGCATTTGGTGTTAGCGATTTGAGTGTTGGCAAAAAAGTGATTATCCAAGGTCAAAAATCACTTGGTCTAAAAGCCTCCCTAATAGCCTACATCTATCCATTTGTATTGGTATTCATCACCTTATTTGTTGTTTTCGGAATAACAAAAAGCGAGGGAATTGCGGGCATAGCGTCATTGGCAATTTTAGTTCCTTACTTTTTCGTGGTTAAGATGTACACACCTATGCTCAAAAAAACATTTGTGTTCACAATAAAAGAAATAATAGAATAGATAAAAGCTAAATAAGATGAAACGAGCTATGAGAGAAGCATCTCAGGCAAGGAAAGCATTACTGGCGAGTTCTCCCGATGCATCGGGACCATATTATGAATAAATAATTTTAATGAGATGAATGTAGTAGTCATAACTATTTTAACACTCGCAATACTCGGAACGGTTGCTGCGCTGGTGCTCTTTTTTGTGGCACAAAAGTTTAAAGTGTTCGAAGATCCGAGGATAGATTTGGTAGAAGAAGCATTGCCCGCTGCCAACTGCGGAGGCTGCGGTTTCCCAGGATGTAGAGCTTTTGCGGAGGCTTTAGTAAAAAGCGACGACATATCTGCCCTAAACTGCCCGGTTGGGGGTGCTGACACCATGAACGCGGTTGCCGGAATTTTAGGTAAAGAGGTCGGTACTGCGGCCCCATTGATTGCCGTGGTGCGTTGCTATGGAACCTGCGACAACCGACCTAAAACAAACCACTACGATGGCGCCGGATCCTGCGCGGTGGCCGCATCATTATATGGAGGCGATACGGGATGTTCCTACGGTTGCTTGGGCGAAGGTGATTGTGTAGAGGCTTGTAAATTTGATGCCATGTACATGGACCCAAAAACAGGACTACCTGTAATTAAAGATAATTGTATCGCCTGCGGTGCCTGTGTAGAAGCCTGCCCAAAAGATATTATCGAACTACGAAAAGTAGGCCCTAAAGGTCGTCGCATATTTGTTTCGTGCATAAACAAGGACAAAGGAGGCGTGGCCAAAAAATCGTGTGAGGTAGCCTGTATTGGTTGCGGAAAATGTGTTAAGGTTTGTCCGTTCGATGCCATAACCATGGAGAACAATCTGGCCTATATCGACTACGAAAAATGCAAACTGTGTCGCAAGTGTGTTCCTGTTTGTCCTACCCATGCCATTCACGAAATCAACTTTCCGCCACCAAAGGAAAAAACAGAAGCTAAAGATGAAGCAATCGTTGAAGGGAAAGCTGCTGATAAGCCTGTTGCCGAAAAAGCCGTTACCGACGCACCTGTAGGTACAAGATTGGTAGTTGCAAAACCTGCGGCTAATGCAACAATTGCAGATAAACCTATGGCAAAAAATACAGATTCTGAAGAAACGATTTCAGAAGAAACAAACATTAGCAAACCTGCAGATGCAGAATTGGCTGATAGGGTAAAAAAAGATATCACTGCATCTTCGGATGATAAAAATAAGGAGGACTAAACGTGTTAAAGACATTTTCACTTGGAGGTATCCATCCTCCCGAAAACAAATTTTCGGCCGGTAAAAAAATAGAAGTTTTACCTGTGCCAGCTCAAGTTACCGTACCCATTTCCCAGCATATTGGAGCACCCGCCACACCCGTTGTAGCAAAAGGCGATTTGGTAAAAGTGGGCACCTTACTTGCCAAGTCGGCAGGCTTTGTTTCCGCAAACATACATTCCCCGGTATCGGGTAGCGTACTTAAAATAGACGATGTATTAGATCCCAGTGGTTATAGAAAACCCGCCATATTTATAAAAGTAGAGGGCGACGAATGGGAAGAGAGCATTGACCGGAGCACACAACTTAAAAAAGAAATTACTGCCAGCTCGGAGGAAATCATAAAAACCATTGCCAATGCCGGTATCGTAGGTCTGGGGGGGGCAACTTTCCCCTCGCATGTAAAACTCTCGGTACCACCCGGAAAAACATGCGACCTATTAATTATAAATGCCGTGGAGTGTGAGCCTTACCTAACTGCCGACCACCAGCTGATGTTGGAAAAAGGTGACGAAATAATGGTAGGCACACAAATTTTTATGAAAGCCCTCAAGGTAGACAAGGCCATTATCGCTATTGAAAACAACAAGCCCGATGCCATTAAACACCTGCAATCGCTAGCATCATCCTACCCGGGAATTACTGTTGAGCCTTTAAAGGTACAATACCCACAGGGCGGTGAAAAACAATTGATAGACGCCTGTATAAAACGTCAGATACCATCGGGTAAGTTGCCCATTGAAGTGGGTGCCGTGGTTCAAAACGTAGGCACCACCGTAGCGGTTTACGAGGCAGTGCAAAAAAATAAGCCTTTATTTGAGCGCGTGGTTACGGTTACGGGAAAATCAGTGACCAAGCCTTCCAATTTTCTGGCACGCATCGGCACACCTATCAGCAACCTGATAGAAGCTGCTGGAGGTCTGCCCCAAGATACGGGCAAAGTGATAGGCGGAGGCCCCATGATGGGTAAAGCTTTGGTGAGCACCGATATCCCTATTACAAAAGGTAGCTCGGGAATCCTCATTATTAAAAATGAGGAAAGCAAACGTAAGCCAGTGCAAAACTGCATCCGTTGTGGCAAGTGCATCACCGTGTGTCCTATGGGCTTGGAGCCCTACTTGCTAATGACGGTGAGCGACAAAGCCATGTACGACATTGCCGAAGAAAGAAGGATAATGGACTGCATCGAATGTGGTTCGTGCAGCTACACTTGTCCATCGAGCCGTCCCTTACTGGATTACATCCGTCTGGGAAAGGGCAAAGTAGGACAAATTATGCGCAGCCGCACCAAATAAATAGCTAACGATATAGATAAACAATATTCATATGAAACGAGTCATGAGAGTGCCCTCACACTAAGGGGGAATGATTGTAATGGCGAGTTCCATATGACAAATGAAATCAATTATAAACATATGAACACATTAACTATTTCACCGTCGCCGCATGTACACAGCGGCGATAGCGTGAAAAAAAATATGTACGGAGTCGTAATTGCCCTTGTTCCGGCATTGCTCATTGCGTTCTACAATTTTGGTTTGGGTGCCTTTGTTGTAACAGCTACTGCCGTTATATCGTGTATGCTTTTTGAGCATCTGATACAAGTATATTTAATGAAACAGCATACCACCATTTGGGATGGTTCGGCCATGATAACTGGTTTGTTATTGGCTTTTAACATACCCACCAACCTGCCCATCTTTATCATTGTTATCGGTGCGCTGGTTTCCATCGGCATTGGAAAAATGTCCTTTGGTGGATTGGGCAACAACCCGTTTAATCCCGCTTTGGTGGGCAGGGTTTTCTTGCTGATTTCGTTTCCGGTTCAAATGACCTCGTGGCCCGTGCCTAAAAATCTACCCTTTACCTATACCGACGTAACAACAAGTGCTACTCCCCTTTCGGTGATGAAAGAAGCTATTGCTAGCGGCGAACTACCCACCAACGTATTGGACCAAATACCCAGTTACCGTGATATGTTCCTGGGGCTTCAGGGAGGCAGTGCCGGAGAAATGGCCGGAATTGCAATATTACTAGGCTTAGCTTTTATGCTTTTTCGGAAAATAGTTACCTGGCACATACCCACCGCTGTTATTGGTAGCGTTTTTATTTTAACAGGCATACTGCACTATATCAACCCCATGATGTACGCTCCGCCCATGTTCCATATATTATCCGGAGGCTTATTTTTAGGGGCCGTGTTTATGGCTACCGACTATTCCAGCTCGCCTATGAGCAAAAAGGGAGCGATTATATTTGGTGTGGGCATTGGTGTTATCACCGTGGCCATTCGGCTATTTGGAGCCTATCCCGAAGGTATTTCATTCGCTATCCTGATAATGAACGCCTTTGTTCCATTAATCGATAAGTATATAAAACCTAAACGCTTTGGTGAAACACCGGCATTTGCTAAATAATTTTAAATCATGGCAAAAACAGAATCAACATTAGTAAATATGGTGCTCACCCTGCTTATTATTACGGTAGTTGCAGGGGCTAGTCTGGGCATGGTTTACAAAGTAACCAAAGAGCCCATCGCCATGGCCAAACTGGCCAAGCAGCAAAAAGCAATAGAAGAGGTTGTTCCGGGGTTCGATAATAACCCTACCGACGAAATGTACCAACTGACCTCCAAAGAAGGATACGCCTTGCAGGTTTTCCCTTGTAAAAAAGGGGACGAACTACTGGGCGTGGCCATCGCTACCAAAACAGATAAAGGTTTTAGTGGCGAAATAAAAATAATGGTGGGCTTAAAACCCGATGGAACCATTATCAACTACTCCGTGTTAGAGCACAAAGAAACACCCGGCCTGGGCTCTAAAATGAACGACTGGTTCCGTGGCGACAATCCTAAACAAAGTTTGATCAACCGTGACCCGTCGAATACAAAAATGATTGTTTCGAAAGATGGTGGTGACATTGATGCTATTACCGCGGCTACCATTAGCTCCAGGGCTTTTTTAGATGCCATTATGATAGCTTATACCGCATACAAAGAAAATGCTGATGCGCAAAGCGCAAAATCAACGATACAGAAAGGAGCCAAATCATGAACAAATTATCCATTTTTACCAAGGGTTTTTTTAAAGAGAACGCCGTATTTACCCTGCTGCTGGGCATGTGTCCCACGCTGGGTGTAACATCCTCCGCCATCAACGGTCTGGGTATGGGTTTGGCCACCACTTTTGTGCTCATCATGAGTAACATTGTGGTTTCACTGGTCAAAGATTCAATTCCCGATAAAGTGCGCATCCCCGCATTCATTGTTATCATCGCTTCCTTTGTTACGGTGGTGGAACTTTTGATGCAAGCCTACTTGCCCGCATTGTTTGAGTCTCTGGGTCTTTTCATCCCGCTTATTGTAGTTAACTGCATCGTATTGGGACGCGCCGAGGCTTTCGCATCAAAAAACAACGTTTTCTCTTCGTTCCTCGATGGTGCCGGTATGGGTCTGGGTTTTGCCATGGCACTCACCATGTTGGGAGCCATCAGGGAGTTTTTAGGAAGCGGTAAAATGTTCGACCTTGTAATATTCCCCGAACAATACGGCATGTTGGTGTTTGTATTGGCACCGGGAGCTTTTATCGCCTTGGGATATTTAATTGCGGTTATCAACAAACTTAAAAAAGCCTAACCAATGGAGTACGTTTTAATATTTATATCGGCCATATTTGTTAATAACATCATACTGGCCCAATTCCTGGGGATATGTCCGTTCCTGGGTGTTTCAAAAAAGATTTCTACCGGCGTGGGTATGACAGGGGCTGTGACCTTTGTAATGGTTATTGCCACCATCGTTACCTATCTGGTTCAAAAATTTGTGCTGGATCCTTTTAACGTGGGTTACCTGCAAACCATCTCCTTTATTTTGGTGATTGCTGCTTTGGTGCAATTGGTAGAGATTATCCTAAAAAAAATGAGCCCTCCACTGTATCAGGCTTTGGGTGTTTTTTTACCGCTGATTACCACCAACTGCGCCATCCTAGGTGTGGCCATTATGACCATCCAAAAAGACCTAAACTTATTGCAAGCCGTTGCCTTTTCAACCGCCACAGCCATTGGTTTTGGTTTAGCGCTGATTATTTTTGCCGGCATCCGCGAACAGCTCGACCTGGTAGATCTCCCCAAAGGAATGAAAGGAACACCGATAGCACTTTTGGTAGCCGGAATATTGGCGCTGGCCTTTATGGGATTTGCAGGTATGGTGTAAGGAGAAGATAATTGATTAAAAAGATTAAAAGCGTATGTTCGTTTTGGACATGCGCTTTATTTTTAGGTATGCTCTGACTCGCTACGCTTACCTTATATTCTGCAATTAAATACCAGCATATTTAGTATTAAACGGCAATGGGTAATAATTAAACATTGAAAAGAAGCAGTCGGTTTTTAAAACCTCTTTTGGGACACTAGTCCCCCTTGATTGTTTATTTAACCAGGTTTGGTGAGACTAAAAATAAGATGTTTCTTAACCGACCTTGTTTTAAAAGAGGGGAAGCTACTATTTAATTTCTTTCATATTTTTTTATAAAAATACACTATGGGTTTATTTTTATAAGTATAAATAAAGAATTTCATTTTCCATAGAGCTTCCGCGACAGTTCAGAATGTTGTTCTGAAAATTTAATAGGATTCTGATTTTTCAGTTTATTGATATTAAAAAGCTTCCATTTGACGCCAGTGAGTTCTTTAACATCACGAATTGGAAAAAAGCTCCACGAGGGAATACCCATTTTAAATGTTAAAAGAAAAAATTTATCCTCAACTGTCAGCGATCCTTTTATATATTCAACAAGTCGTACTCTGGTTTCTTCATAGTCTTTATAAGTAAATGGAATGGTGGTCATTCCCTTAAACTGTTTTTCATAGGCATCCCTGTTGTCAATATAATTTGGAAAGATAACTTCATTCATTGGTCGCATATGGCACATAAGAAAAACAAGGAAACCATATTTTATCTCATCCGTAAACCCCTCTTCGTCAAGAAGTATTTTAACATCAAATAGATCTCTTGGGTGCTGTCTGTCAAGTGCTGCACATATTTTTCCGCCCCATAATTCAGCATGCGAAAGTACATTGATCGAAGCATGTTTTTCAAATTCTTGCTCAACTGCTTCTGTAACTTCCATATGCCTCACAGGAGCGATATGCCCTCTTGTGACCATATTGACTTCAATCTTGATTCGGGCATCAGCGGTTTGGCAGTTTAATTTTGAGTCATATCCTTCCACCTGTGTTGAAGAAATCGATATCCCCGGTATCGATTTTACAAAAGCATCTTTTATTCGCCTAAGACCAACTTGAATATTCTCAAATGCTGTCTTCCTGTCTTCGAATCCGATATAAGCTAAATCTATATCAACAGACAGTCTGGGAAGTTCTCGTTCAAAAAAGTTGATTGCAGTACCTCCTTTTAATGCGAAAATTTCTTCTGTTGCAATTATTGGCAGAGCTTTCAAGAGCAGGTCAACTTGTTCTCGGTACTTGGGGTTTATCATAGTTGTTCGATTTCTTTTGGTATCGTTATTCTATATTTTGAATCATACATACCATTTTTCACTATGCTTCTATCACCTGAACCTAAATCTAAGTCGTCTGTTTTTAGAAGTGAAAACCATTGATGATTTGCCTTTTCAGCCATGAAAAGAAACAATCTTTTTACTTTTATTGAATTGCATTGTTCAAGTAGTTCATTTAATAATCTTGGACGCAAATTCATCAGCCCTGATAATATATGGTAAGCTTCAATTAAATCCATAGTATCAGGGGCATGATATAAACATTCAAAGAACGCCCTTTCTACCGAAGAAATAATAAGAGGAAACAGTCCTTTCCCCTTATTTGTCAGTCCTAAATCAAAAGGAAGAAATGCGCTTTTTGTAAGCACTATTTCTGCATGCCATGGATATTTTACAAACCAAGTAGGCAGTTTTGTGTTAAGGTCGGAATATAGATAAACAACTTCTTTGCCCGCTCTTAAATAATGGGAAACACCATGTAGAGATAACGCTGTAAGCCCTCCTACATGCACTGGCAATTTAGCTTGTAGCTGTATCGAATAGATTGCCCCTTGCCAAGTAACTTCTTCCGATGGTCGTTTAAAAGCACCACTTCCCAAAGCCTCTAGCCAATTGCTTTGTTTATATTTCCTTTGAAGTTGATACGAATAGCCATTGGCCATCATCCAAGATGACAACAGTGGCGTGTTGGGAACATGCATCTCCAGAAGCTTCTGTAATTTATTTGTATTTTCTATACTCACAGTAACAATATTAGAATATTTATAAAGAATAAACAAATAAAAAAGCATTTCTGGAGACTTTTTTTGTACGTATAATGCAGTCTTACCAGTTATTTCGGTTTAGATTTTGACCACCGTTTAATTTGAAAAGTATAATTACACTTTTACTTGATGTCAATCAACTTAAAAAGGGAAAAACTATAAGGGTAAAGGATTCATAATTCACGTGGTGATGGACTACGATGACAGAATAATTTACGAGGTTTTGGGAGACTTGTAAATGTTTAGAATTCGGTTGTGCAAAAGTAATATATTTGATTCAGTTAATCCATTCCATTAATAAATAGCCTGCCTTGTGTCGGATTAGGATAAACGGCTGTTTCTGTTTCATAATTATTTTTCAGAATACCTGTGTTTTGATTTTCAGAAATGAAAATATAATACTTCAAATAATCAGCCGATTGATAATCTGATACTGCATCCGCTGGCACATCTACCTTAAATTTTTCTATAAATATGTCGTTAAAAGTCCGTGAATAAACTTCAGGGGGCGTTTTTGTAGCAATCCTTAATTTAACTAAACTTCTGCAACTACTAAATGCCTCATCACCGATACTATTGATATTTTCACCTAAGCTGAACTCTGTTATCTTTAAACAACGATAAAAAGCCGCATTACCTATTGTAGTAACCGATCTGGAAACTTCCACCACGCCACTCAACCGCTCACACATAGAAAAATTCCCTTGTTCAATTGTTGTAATGGAATTAGGAAGAGTTAAGTTACCTGTAAAGCCGTTGCAGCCATAAAATGCATAACTTCCAATCGATGTAAGTGCGCTAGGGAGAGTTAAGTTGCCTTTTCAACCGCCACAGCCATTGGTTTTGGTTTAGCGCTGATTATTTTTGCCGGCATCCGCGAACAGCTCGACTTGGTTGACCTGCCCAAAGGAATGAAAGGAACGCCGATAGCACTTTTGGTTGCCGGAATATTGGCTCTTGCCTTTATGGGTTTTGCAGGGATGGTGTAAAAGGGATGAGTTGATTAGATAATTAAAAGATGAATCGATTAGGAGATAAATTTAGAACATTGTGATTCTGAAGGAAATTAAATAAATACATAAGGATTATACTTTAAATTGATTAGTTTTGGCAATAGTTAATAACATCGAAAAGAAAAAGGGATGAAATTTATAAGCATTAAACACCCCTATTATTTATTGTTTATAGCACTATGCTCAGTATCAATTGCACTGGTTGCGGCATACTATAAGCCTAGCTATCCAAATTCAAGTAATATGTATAATCTCTTAGGACATACTGCAAATATATCCTCAAAGATAACGGCTGGAGCAGTTGTGTTATTTTTAATAATGTCCATGATATCAAAATGGAAAACAAACGAAAAAAATGAATCGTAGATACTGGGGAGAGAATAGTGAAATTTAAAATAATTTCAGAAAAAGACAATTACCTTAGTCCAGTACTATTCGTTATGTGCTAAACAAAACACTTTAATTTCTGCACTTTAAAATATTCAAACAAAACCTGGACTTGCTCAAGGTTTTGTTGTTTTATAAAATTTCTTCAAACTTTATAAAAAGGCATCCGATTGCATCCACCCGAGCAAACGCAACTATTTTTTCGATTTGACACAAGTTACTTTTGCCGATAAAAACGATCATGGACAGGAATGAGAAAATGTTTTGGTTAGTGGATCTGTAGAAGGAATCGGGATTATCACGTAAAGCCTTTGCGCAACAACATGGCATCACCGATTCAAAGTTGGAATACTGGTGCCGCAAGCGCGACAATAAAGTGCCGCGAACAACTGTTGTCGCTCCGGATTTTGTTGAGCTCTTAGCTAAACAGAATCCCGGATCACAGATGGGAGAAAAAACCACCATGGCCATGCCCAAGGTTGAGCTTGAATTTCCTGACGGGATCAGAATAAAATCTGTATTGGGTTTAATACAAAAGCAAAAAGGTGTGGTTATTAGAACAATTTGAAAAAGCCGGAGCAAGAGCTTCTAATGTAAGCAAATATCAATTTTGGAGGCAGTGCTAAAGATTACACTGGAGAAATAGGTTTATTAGAGAGAGTGATTGTCGTTTTTTAGCTGAGCCATACAATTAAATCTCCGTTTTTACGGCGCAGGCTGTGCGGCAGTGGAGGGGGTTGTCCCCTTCATGTCTTGTAAAAAAACAAGCTTATTTTTGTAACCCCACCCATAACTCCTGTTCATAATATTGCATCCCACACGCTTTTTTTGCTATTTTTGCACACTTATCTATAATTGTTTGGCATTTAACCGTAAGTATGAGCGAAAATAAAGAAAAAACCCTTGAGAGTCTTGGCGAGTTTGGCCTGATAGATCACCTCACCGGAGCCTTGAAAATTAAAAACGACAGCACAATTAAAGGTATTGGCGACGATGCGGCGGTACTGGATTATGGGGGCAAACAAATGATAATTACCACCGACCTATTGCTTCAAGGTATCCACTTCGATTTGGTTTATACGCCCATGGTTCATTTAGGCTACAAAGCGGTAATGGTGAACCTGAGCGATGTATATGCCATGAATGCCACGCCAAAACAAATCACAGTTTCTATTGGTGTGAGTTCAAAAATTACACTCCCAATTATCGAGGAACTTTACGATGGCATTAAAATGGCCTGCGACAAGCACAATGTAGATTTAATTGGTGGTGACACCTCTACTTCGCTTACCGGACTCACCATCAGCATAACCGCCATAGGCGAAGCCAACAAAGAAGATATTGTATATCGCAACGGGGCCAAACCCAACGATTTGATTTGTGTAAGTGGCGATTTGGGAGCTGCCTACATGGGCTTGCAGTTGCTAGAACGTGAAAAACGGGTACACCAAGGTAATGCCGAGGTTCAGCCCGACCTTTCGGGTTACGATTATATTTTAGAACGTCAGCTAAAGCCCGAAGCCCGCAAAGATGTGATTGAGTTTCTGAAAACTATCGGCGTTAAGCCTACGGCGATGATTGATATTTCGGATGGTCTGTCGTCGGAAATTATGCACATATGCAGGCAGTCGAACACCGGATGCCGTATTTATGAAAATAAGATACCCATCGACCATGCCACCTCGCTTTTTGCCGAAGAAATAAATATGAACCCCACGATAGCGGCTTTAAACGGCGGCGAAGATTATGAGCTTCTCTTTACCATTTCTATCGAAGATTATGCGAAGTTTAACCAAGAAACAGATTTAAAAATATATACCATAGGCCATATCACCGAGGAAAGCAAAGGCCAATACTTGATTACCAACGGCGATGAGGAAGTAGAATTGCAGGCGCAAGGGTGGAATATGGGAAGCCCCACCTAACCTCCCCGAAGGGGAGGGATAAAAAAAGAAAAAAGCCCCTCCCATCCTCCCCCAATGGGGAGGGGTACTGTGAAACTGCAAAAAAACAATTACTTTACGTCATGGCTCCTCCCCTTCGGGGAGGTCGGGAGGGGCTTTTATTTTTATCATATGTACGAATACATCAAAGGTCATATCATAGAAGCGAGTCCTGCACATTGTGTGGTGGAAAACAACGGGATGGGTTATTTTATCAATATTTCGGTGAACACCTACACCCAGCTTCAAAACCAAAAGGAAATACAACTGTATCTGTACGAGAGCATACGCGAGGATGCACACAACCTGTATGGTTTTTACAAAACTGAGGAACGCAATATGTTTGTACATCTGATATCGGTGAGCGGCATTGGTGCCAATACAGCACGCATGATGCTTTCGTCCATGTTGCCGGGTGAGATACACGAAGCCATCGCTACCGGAAACGTACCTCTGCTAAAAGGCATAAAAGGGATAGGCATTAAAACGGCACAGCGAATAATTGTGGATTTGGCCGACAAATTGGGCAAGATGGGCGCAGACCAAAAAATATTTGCCGAACCAAACAATACAATAAAAGATGAGGCGTTATCTGCATTAGTGATGTTAGGCTTTATGAAAGGAAGCGCACAAAAAGTAGTGGATAAAATTTTAGCCTCAGAACCCGGCAGTAAAGTGGAGGATGTAATTAAAAAGTCGCTGAAAATGCTTTAATTAAAGCCTTAGCAAATCTATATTAATCAATAGTAACCATAACAATGCAAAAAAACTTGAATAAAGTTTTTCCATATATTCTTATTAGTGCATTAATAGTCACTTTATTTACGGGCTTCGGTTTTCTGGAGATTCGCGCCAATAATTTTGTTGCCGATAATCTTAGCATCCCGGGCAGCCAAACTACTGGCCAGCAGCCCGACACTACAAAGCTACAGGAGGGCAATAGGTTTAGCCCAATCGAAAAAAAATCGAACAACCCCTTTCTGAATCCTGAGCAACAAAAACCCATGGAGCTGGCTGCGCCTAAAGATTTAGAATACACCTCCGAATACGATCCCAAAACCGGCAAAGTTCACCTATACCGAAAAATTGGCAACCTAAACATCAAGTTACCTTACACCATGACTTTGGCGGAGTACAACGATGAGCAGACCCGTAAGTCGATGATATCCTACTGGGAGTCCAGAGCTAGAGTGGTAGATGAAAATGATAAATTCAATATTTTTAATCCCAACGTAAACTTTGGCATAGGAGGATTAGATAATATTTTTGGTAGCAACCTGATAAACATAAAACCTCAGGGTGTAGCCGAACTTAAAATAGGCGTTTCGCGCAATAAAATAGACAACCCCACTCTACAGGAAAACCTGAGGAAGACTACCACTTTCGATTTTCAGGAGAAAATACAGATGAACATCCAGGGTAACATTGGCGACAAACTTAAACTGGGCATAAACTACAACACCGAAGCCACCTTTGAGTTTGAGAACGAAATGAAACTCGAATACGAAGGCAAGGAAGACGATATCATAAAATCTATTGAGGCGGGTAATGTTTCCCTGCCTCTTCCAGGAACCTTAATAACAGGCAGCCAGAGCCTTTTTGGAGTTAAAACCGAAATGCAGTTTGGTAAGCTGAGTGTGACCTCCGTTTTTTCGCAGCAAAAAGGCGAAACATCGGTGATGGATCTACAAGGTGGTGCTCAGCAACAAGAGTTTGAATTGCCCATTAATGAGTACGATAAAAACCGTCACTTTTTCCTCTCCAATTACTTTAGGGATTTGTATAACGAAGCACAATCGAACTATCCCATGCTCTCAAAGATTAGCGTTACCCGTATTGAGGTTTGGATAACCAACCGCGCAGGTCAGTACGAGGAGGCCCGTAATATTTTAGCACTGATGGATTTGGGCGAAACAGGCGCCAACCTACACAACCCTGACGAATGGGGAGCAAGCCCCTATGCACGCCCAGCGAATGATGCCAATGGGGTATATTCAAAGCTCAACAGCTCCTATAGTTCTGTACGCGACATTAACAAGGTAACGCAAGTTTTTAATAGTACGCAACTAATAAACGGTATAGACTACGAAAAAATTGAAAACGCGCGTCTCCTGTCATCCTCCGAATACGACCTTAATAGCAGACTGGGCTTTATCTCCTTAAATATGTCGCTTAATGCGGATGAAGTACTTGCAGTTGCCTACGAGTACGATTTCAACGGACAAACCTACAAAGTAGGTGAGTTTGCAGGCGATGGAATAGAATCAACCCAGTCGTTGTTTTTAAAAATGATAAAAAGCACCAACCTTACCCCAACGGTTAAGCAAACCTGGGATTTGATGATGAAAAACATCTATGCCATTGGTGCCTATCAGGTAAATAGAGAAGATTTTGTTTTTGATGTGGTTTATGTGGATGACTCAACAGGTGCTCTTATAAACTATTTACCCGATAATGGCACCCTAAAAGGTAAATTATTGCTGAGCCTGATGGACTTAGACAAGCTAAACGAGGCCTACGATCCTATCCCCGACGGCACTTTCGATTATATCGAAAACCAAACCATTTATCCACAAAACGGAAGGATTATCTTCCCAATTTTAGAACCTTTCGGGTCACATCTTTTAAAATTATTTGGAGGAGACGTAGACGATGATCGGTGGAAAAAATATGGTTATCAGGCGCTGTACGATTCAACCCAAACACTGGCAACTCAGAATGCTGAGAAAAATAAATTCAGACTTAAAGGACAGTATAAATCGAGCACCGGCAGTGAGATATCGCTAAACGCACAAAACGTACCACAAGGCTCGGTAATAGTTACCGCTGGTGGAATTAAACTGGTTGAAAATGTGGATTATACGGTGGACTACTCTTTTGGTACCGTAAAAATTATCAACCAAGGTTTGTTGGGCAGCGGAACGCCTATTCAGGTATCCTTGGAAAGCCAGAGCATGTTCAATTTGCAAACCAAAACGCTGATGGGCACGCACTTGAACTATCAGTTTAACAAGGATTTTAACTTCGGAGGTACTATTATGCACCTGCGCGAACGACCTCTTACTCAAAAAGTTAGCATTGGCGACGAACCCATTGCCAACACCATATACGGTTTTAATACTTCGTATTTTACCGAGTCGCAATGGATTACCAACATGTTAAACGGAATACCACTGCTGCAAGTAAAAGAGCCATCGAGTGTTTCATTCGAAGGTGAGTATGCGCAGCTGATACCTGGTCATCCCGATGTTATTAAAAATGAGGGTGAAGCGTATATTGATGACTTTGAGGGTACTAAAATATCCATTGACATGCGCAACTGGACAGCATGGAGCTTGGCCAGCACACCTCAAGGGCAAACGAATTTATTTCCAAATGCCGAACTAATTAATGATTTGAGCGCAGGATACGAGCGGGCAAAAGCAGCATGGTATATCATTGACCCCTTATTTTCGCGCGATAACCAATTTACGCCCAGCCATGTGCGCAACGATTTAGACTTACTGTCGAACCACTTTTCACGAGAGATATTTGTCAAGGAGATATTCCCCAACCAGGAGGTGGCTACGGGAACACCTACCAACATACCTGTTTTAAACTTTGCTTATTATCCCAAGGAACGAGGCCCCTATAACTTTACTACCGACCTGGAACAAAACGGTGACCTTACCAAGCCAGAAACACGTTGGGGCGGTATTCAGCGTAGGGTAGAAACCAGCGATTTTGAAGCTGCCAACATTGAATTTATCGAATTCTGGATGATGGATCCTTTTGTATATAATCAAAATCCTGAAAAGGCGGGAGATTTATATTTTAACCTGGGTAACGTATCCGAAGATGTATTGAGCGATTCGCGCAAATTTTTTGAGCAGGGTATGCCTGGACCTGGTGAACCATTCGATGTGGATTCAACCGCCTGGGGTTACGTGCCCACCAAGCAAAGTCTGGTGAACGCATTTAGCAACGACCCCGAAGCTCGTTTAAGACAAGATGTGGGTTTGGACGGCTTAAATAGTAAACAAGAATGGGATTTTTACGGAGAGTTTAAACAAGGCATCCAAACCATAGCCCTATCGGATACCGCCTATAAGGTCATCATGAATGACCCTGCAGCCGATAATTACCAATACTTTAGAGGCAGTAAGCTTGACGAAAACAAAGCGACTATCCTGGATAGATACAAGAATTTTAATGGGCCAGAAGGAAACTCAGTTTCGTCGGAATATTCACCGGAATCCTATGCTACAGCCTCCATATCAACCCCTAACATGGAGGATATTAACCGCGACAATACCTTAAGCGAAAACGAAAGTTATTATCAGTATAGAGTAAGGCTCGATCCAAACACTATGGAAGTGGGTACAAACTACATTACCGATGTTAGAGAGGCCGAAGTGGAGCTGAAGAATAAAAAAACGGAACGTGTAAAATGGTACCAGTTCCGGATTCCTATCAACAATCCTACTGACACGATAGGTAACATTCAGGACACACGCTCTATCCGTTTTATGCGTATGTTTGCCCATAACTTTCAGGACACTACCATCCTGCGTTTTGCTACCCTGGATTTGGTACGTAGCGAATGGCGAAAATATACCCTCGACCTTCTGGAAGATGGTGAACCAGATGTTAATGAGACGGATGCTGAGAAAACCAAGTTTGAGTCGGGAGCTGTAAATATTGAAGAAAATGCCAACAGATCGCCCATCAACTACGTTTTACCTCCCGGTATCGACCGTATTATAGACCCTGCCAACCCGCAACTGCGCCAACTAAACGAACAATCCATATCGCTAAAATTAACCGATATGGCCGAAAACGACCGACGCGCCATATTTAAAACCCTGAATATGGACATGCGTCAATATGGACGTTTGAAATTGGAAGTTCACGCCGAAGAATTTGTGGAAGGCAGCGTAGGTAACAATAACGTAAGAGCCTTTATACGTCTGGGATCCGATAGTAAAAATAACTATTACGAGTACGAAATACCTTTGGAGATGACTGCCCACGGTGCCATCTCTGCAAGCGATATATGGCCAGAGAACAACCGTTTCGACTTTGCCCTTAGCGCGTTTCAGGCTATTAAACTAAAACGTAATGAAGACCCAAGAGCCTCAGTAAATGAAGTGTACCCAGTCAAAGACCCTGACAATAACCGCAACTATGTAAAAATAAAGGGCAACCCTAACCTGAGCAACATACGCACCATTATGATAGGTGTGCACAGCGTAGCCGATGACGTAGTGTCCTTCGAAACTTGGTTTAATGAACTTAGGCTTACCGATTTTAACGAAGAAGGTGGATGGGCCGCCAATGCCCGTATGAACATAAAACTATCGGATCTGGGTAATGTTTCGCTAGCCGGTAACATGCATACGGTAGGCTTTGGTAGTATCGAAAAAAATGTGATGGAGCGCAGCCAGGAGGACTTTTTTCAGTACGACATAGCCACCAACCTGGAACTAGGTAAATTTACCGGAGCTAAATCGCGCATGTCCATACCTTTTTATTTCGGTTTATCAAAAGAAGTGGCCAGTCCTGATTATTACCCACTAGATCCAGATATACCCTTAGAAGTGGCTCTGGATAATGCCAGCAGCGATGCCCAAAGAGATAGCATTAAAAATATGTCGCAAGATGTGGTTAAACGCAAGAGCGTAAACTTTACCAATGTACGCTTAAGGCCCAAAGGCAGCGAATCGAAAATTTATGATGTATCTAACCTGTCGGCCACCTACTCGTACAATATTACCACGGCACACAACGTAAAAACAGAGGAGAGGTTAGCAAAAGATTACCGTGGGGTATTGGCCTATAGCTTTAACAACAGACCAAAAGCATACGAACCTTTTGCAAAGAGTGAGGCGCTAAAAAGCGAAGCTTTTAAAATGATAAAAGACTTTAACTTTTATTTAATGCCCACGCAATTATCGTATCGTAACGAAATGTTAAGGCAATATACCCAGGAGCAGCTTCGTAATGTGAACAACCCAAATTTTAGAATTCCAATTACGGTACGAAAGGATTTTAACTGGAACCGGTATTTCGATTTGAGGTATAACCTAACCAAAAATTTGCAGTTTGACTTTAAGTCGACAACCAATGCCCGTATTGATGAGCCATTAAGCGTGTTGGTGGTAGATAAGGATCTTAAGGATGATTATGAAATCTGGAAAGATTCTGTAACGTCGAACATCATGAACGGTGGCAGGGTGACAAATTACCAGCACAATTTTAACTTGAGCTATAAGCTACCCATCGACAAAATACCTTACCTGGATTGGACTAACACAACGATACGTTACAGCGGAATGTACCGATGGCAAACAGCACCCCAATCCACTAACAATGCCATTGAGTGGGGTAACACCATCAGCAACTCAAATAATATTCAAGGGGCCTTACAGCTCAATCTAAAAACACTATACAATCGTTCAGCCTACCTCAAGGGTCTTGATCGCAAATACAGTGGTTCGGATCGAAACCAGAATGCAAGCAACAAACAAACAGTTAGGTTTAACCAAGAGGGTATCAACCTTAAAAAAGGACAATCCTACATTATAAACCATAAATTACGCAGCGATGATGCCAAAGTGCGTATGTTCGACTCAAACGGGCGCACGGCACGTGGCGAATCGGTAACCATTGACCAAAACAAAATAGAATTTATACCCGAGGTGGACTACGAAAATGCCAGGGCTATGGTAACAGGAACCCGCGAAGATAAATCAACCATCCTGGGAACTATTGTCGATTATACAGCCATGGCCATTACCGGGGTTAAAAGCATAAGCATAAACTACACCGAAACCAATGGTACCATATTACCAGGTTATTTGCCAGATACCAAGTTTATGGGATCAACAACCTATAATGGCTTTGATGCACCGGGCTATGGTTTTATTGCCGGATGGCAGGATCGCGACTTTGCCCGTACAGCCGCAGAAAGAGGCTGGGTTACAGTGGACACCATCAATCAAGCCTATGTGATGACCCACCAGGAGGATTTTACTTTAAAAGCAACTATTGAGCCCATCGATGGTTTAAGGATAGACTTAACGGCAAACAGAAGGTACTCCAATAACATGAACGAGTATTACTTTAAGGAGGGCAGTAGTTTTCAGTCGTACAACACCCGCGAAAACGGTAATTTTACCATGACCTTCAACCTCATTAACACGGCCTTTGAAAAAGTAAGTAAAACGGGTATTTACGAATCGAAAACATACAACCAATTTTTAGAGAACCGCCAAATGATGGCCGCCAAATTGGCCCAGGAACGCACCGGACTTCAGGATCTTGAAGATGGAGCACCATACGATCCATCTCCAAAAAAGGATAAGTTCGGACAAAACGGCTACGGTCTTAACTCGCAAGAGGTGCTGATACCTGCCTTTTTAGCGGCTTACAGTGGCAAAGACGTCAACAATATATTTACCGATCTATTTCCCAGCATCCTAAAGATGCATCCCAACTGGAGGGTCACTTACAACGGGTTAACCAAGATTAAGCCAGTTAAAAAACTCATTAAAACCTTCGAAATAACACACGGATATCGCTCCACATATAATGTGGGCTCATTTATTACCAATTCGAGTTATATGGATGGCAGCGACGGCATAAGTTGGATCAGGGATCTGCAAGACAACTTCATGTCGCAGTATCAGGTAAACTCGGTATCGTTAAACGAGATGTTTATGCCACTCATCGGTTTTAACATCACCTGGAAAAACAACATCACCACCAAAATAGAAAGTAAAAAAACGCGCACCATTAACCTAAGTTTAAGCAACAACCAAATTATTGAGAACTACAACAACGACCTAACCATTGGTTTGGGCTATCGTTTTGATAAGATGGACTTGATTTTAGGAAGTAAAGCCGGTGCAAAAAAAATGTCGAGCGACCTGAACCTGAGAGTTGATTTCTCAATGAAAGACAACATTGCTATTTTTAGAAGAATTGAAGACGGCGTGAACCAACTCACATCGGGACGTAAAATAAACACCCTAAAAATAACTGCCGATTATGTACTGAGCGACAGGTTTAACATGCAAGTTTTCTACGACCGTGCGGTTACATCTCCCTACATTTCGAGCTCCTACCCTACTTCCAACAGTAATTTTGGGGTAAGCTTCCGCTTTTCATTGACGCAATAAGCTAAACTCCGGGCGCGAACTCCGAGCGCGACTCCAAGTCGCACCCGGAGTAGAAACTGCTCCAGAATTACAAGTCGCCCCCGGAGTTCAAGCCTGACAAATAATTCCCTTCGGCTACAACCTACCTCCATTATGTTTGTTGTGTTAAATACTATTGCTAATTTTAGCAAATATATTACCGCCGAAACACAACTAAAACAAACCAAATGTTAACAGCATACTTCCCGCGAAATTTAATCAAGAGCATATTACAAATAAAACCAGCACCTTACGCACTCAAAACACTGTTAACCTTACTTTTGATTAACATGGCAGGTGTGGTTTCTTTTTCGCAAGTTATATCAGGTGTTATCAGCTCCTCCGATGGCGAAACTATTCCCTTTGCCTCCATCTACATCAAAGAACTGACCACAGGAACCACCTCCAACGTTGAAGGAGAATATAAGGTAGAGTTACCCGCGGGCATTTCACACCTCTCCATTCAAGCACTGGGATATGCTAAGGTTGAGCTAGAAGTAAACATGCAGGGAGGAGATATACAAAAAGACATCGTGTTACATATTCAAGATTACCAAATAAAGGAGGTCAGGGTTTTTTCAGGCAACGAAGATCCGGCATACGGCATCATGCGCAAAACGATAAGTTTAGCCCCTTACTTTCTTCGACAGGTAAAACACTACAGCGCTACGGTATATTTAAAGGGAGGCTTCGACATGAATAAAGTGCCTGCCCTATTCCGTCGTCAGTTAAAAGATGAAGGTATTGAAGAAGGAAAAACCTATGTGGCGGAATCCCTCAACGAGCTCACCTTTAACTCACCCAACCAGTTTGTGCACAAGCAAATATCAAAGCGTTCCACCATACCCAATAACGGCGAAGACGAAGTGCTGAGTTTTTTAAATTACAGCTTTTACGATTCCGAAAGCGAGCTGGCCATTTCGCCGGTTTCGCGCAAAGCATTCTCGTTTTATGATTTCCGCTACGAAGGTTTTTTTGAGCAAGGCGAATATTTTGTGAACAAGATAAAAGTAACTCCCAAACGAAAAAACCAAAAACTATTCGAAGGATACATCTACATCGTTGATAACCTCTGGAACATCCATTCTGTTGACTTGGTCAATGAGCAATTTTTGGGCAAAGTACACATCAAGCAAGTGCAAGAACAGGTGAAAGAGAAAGTATGGTTACCCGTGAGCTACCAGTTTAATGTATCCGTTAATAAATTGGGTTTTAAGGTAAGTGGTAATTATGGTGGTTCGGTAAAATACAATGAAGTGGAGCTGGATTATGGCCTGCCCGTTCCAACTACCCTAAAAGAATCGTATGCCAGGGCAGCGTCCGATAAAAAAATTGCCGAAGAAATGGAGAACGCTCGTCCCCTAAGCGCTACACAGGAAAAAATTAAGTCGATGCTCGAAAAAGACGATATGAGCAACCGCGAAATGATGAGGCTATCGCGATTGATGGAAAAAGAAAACCAAAACCGCGAGCTAACGGAATCGGGATTAAGGCTAAAATCGCGCGATAGTCTGTTTCAAGTTGTACGCGACACCATAAGCCCCGACTCCATCGACTGGAATAAATACCGGCCCATACCACTTAGCAAAAAAGAAATACAAAGCTTTGGCATACGCGATTCCCTTACCTTGGCCATGGCAGGACTTAGCGAGGACAGCATAGCGTACAAAAAAAATACGCCAAATTTTTTAAAGGCTATAGGTAAAGCGATTGCTGGCACAAGAATTTATAACAAAGATGAAAGCTTTAGTTTAAAATATTATGGTTTAATCTATCCCAACTCTTTAAGTTTTAACTCCGTGGATGCACTTAACTTTAGCCAGAAAGTTTATGTGAAATACTTTTTGAAAAATGGAATGAAGCTCGACCTATATCCTCAGCTCAAATATGCCTTCGGACGTCAGGATTTGATGTGGTCAACAAAGTTTAAAATAGATACCGAACACATAAAACGCACCCTCTTTTTTGTGGAGGCAGGACAGTGGAGTACCGATTTTAATAACGAAACGGGTATTTCACCTTTTGTAAACATGGCTTCATCATTGTTGCTAAAGGATAATTACATGAAGCTATACCGCAACAATTACCTATGGCTGGGCGGAGCCAGAGATTTAGCGAACGGCTTACGACTTGAAGTGGGCGTAAAGTACCGCGATATGAGCCAACTAAAAAATAGCACCAATTATTCCTTTGGATATCCGAAAAAAAACTACAGCCCAAACAATGAGGTATACAAGCGAAACTGGGATAATCATTTCCAAAGCCGAAGTGCATTTGAAGTAGAATCAAAATTGGTGTACACACCCAGATATTTTTATCGGATAGAAGGAGATTATAAACGGATGGTAAGTTCAAATTACCCTACCTTCTCGCTCATATACAAAGGAGCCACCAACGCTGCTTTTAACACTCAATCGCGCTATCATATGGCAGAAATTGGCATTAAGCAGAATGTGGATTGGAATCTAATGTACAATATAAATTACAATGCCAGAGGTGGTTATTACTTTAACAATACAGCCATGCACTTTTCGCAGTTCACCCATTTTAACACCGCCGAAGTGCCCATATCGTTTAAAGACTGGAACAATAGTTTTAATCTGCTGCACGATTATCGTTACAGCTCCAACCAATGGTTTATGGAAGCTCACCTAAGTTACTCCATGCCCTATCTGCTCATTAAAAACATACCTTTTTTGCAAGATAAAATGTGGAACGAAAACCTCTATTTTGGTCACCTCAGCATACCAAGCTATGAAAACTACAACGAAATAGGCTATGGCATAAGCCAGATTTATTTAGTGGCGAATGTGGGCGTTTTTGCGGGCTTTCACGATTTCGAATTTCACCGTTGGGGAGTTAGAGTGAGCATTAACTTACCCTAAAAAAGCTGATGGGATTATGCCTGAGACGGTAAATATTTCATTACCGTTATTACACAGAATAGAACATGTAATTTGGGGAAAATCGAAAATGGAATAATGATTTTATCGGATTACGGTTCGATCGTAAAAATATATTATCAACAACCCAAAAAATTGGAATGAAGATTGGCTGCGATAAATATCTATTGATACAGGATATC
The DNA here is from genome assembly GCA_024635555.1 of Saccharicrinis sp. GTDB lineage: Bacteria > Bacteroidota > Bacteroidia > Bacteroidales > Marinilabiliaceae > Saccharicrinis. Next base: position 8,475 of record JAGXIO010000010.1, on the reverse strand, counting down.
ATACCCGAAAGTAAGTTGAGAAAAAACTACCTCACCTTTCTAGAAGCAACTATTGGATTCTTAGTAGGAATAATTGTCGAAAAGTTAATCGCATAACTCACAAACACGCCTATTCTATGAACAAGAATAGGCGTGTTTCACCTTGGCTTGATCTTTATTTAGTTTCCCTTAGCATTAGATTTTTCATAAACGATTTCCTCTTTTAAATCTTCAAATTTATCCGTTATATCCTCAATAACTTGATTGAATTTCTCCTCATTTTCATTCACATCTCTATCGTTGTTCCAAAAATGATTTCTGCTTTCGGCGTCACCATTATTGGAGGCGAACAACGTGCCTAATAAAGTACCGGCAGTAAAACCTGCCAGTAAACCTAACAATACTTTTCCTGAGCTCATAATTTATGTTTTAAAAACTTAATATTCAAACGCTAATGCATACTGGCTATCAACACTTGTGGTAACACAAGATCAATATATAAATCAATTATACCTTTACACATTTCTGTTTATTAATTACATAATTCACACTTAACCTGCCCTATTCATAAAATTTATGAATAGGGCACCAAAGGCCGATTCTGCCTAAGCAGAATCGAGGGTTAACCCTCGTAAAAGTTTACTTAAACTTTTACGGCTTTCCGCCTATGATAGCGGAAAGTGAAAAATGCGTGCATTTTTCAGGTTAAAAATAAATACACATTTTTCTATCATTTATTTGCTATCTTCGAGTGATACAGGAAATCGTAAAAAATCGTATGAAGTTATATGTAAAATACATGGTCAGTTTGCGATGCAAAATGGTGGTAAAAGAGGAACTCAAAAAACTTGGACTTCATTATGTTATCGTAGATTTGGGGCTAATCGAAATATTGGAAAAAATCAGTCCAGCACAAATACTTCAGCTTAAAAGCAACCTGAAAAAATCAGGTTTTGAACTTCTCGATGACAAAAACAGCGTCCTGATTGAAAATATCAAGAATGTAATCATCGAGCTGATTCATTACACAGATGAAGTCCCAAAGGTTAATTATTCTGATTATTTAAGTGAGAAAATTGGTTATGACTATACCTATCTATCCAATGTTTTTTCCGAAGTAAAAGGAATCACCATCCAGCAGTTTATCATTCTTCATAAAATTGAAAGAGTTAAAGAGCTACTTATTTATGACGAACTTAATCTTACTGAAATATCCTATAAACTGCACTATAGCAGTGTGGCACACCTATCCAACCAATTCAAAAGAATTACCGGTCACACCCCCACATTTTATAGAAATCTAAAAAACAAACGCAAGCAAAACCTGGAGGATGTATAATCCTTAACCTCCCAATTTGCAATATTCTTGCGCTAAAAACCTCTTATAATATGTGATTTATGTAAATATTACATTTTATAGTGTAAAAGTACTTACCCTTTGCATGCCGAACTTTGAATGTACATTATAAACCTTAATAACTATGTTATGCAAAAAGTACAAATAAAGTTAATGGGAATCTTGGTTGCCCTAACAATAGCCATGTGTAGTCTTCAAGGCCAGAACTTGCAAGCATCCTTATTTGATGAAGTAAACAAATCTATGATGATGGCAAAAGATGCTTACGCAGATATATTGTCGCCCCTTGCCTATGAGGAGGCTGTAGATGCATATAAAGAAGCCAAAAAGGAGTACGACGAAAATGGAGACCTTTCCGATATCAAAGAAAAAATTTTGAAAGCGAACATCAATTTTCAAAAAGCAACCCAAAACACAAAAGTGGGCAGCGTTATGTTTTCGAGTGCATTATCTGCCCGACAGGATGCCATAAGTGCCGAAGCAGGGCAGTTTGTAAAAGAAATATGGAATGATGCCGAAGAAAAATTGAAAGATGCCGCCGAGGAATTGGAAAAAGGAGATTCGAACGAAGCAAAGGAAGATGCGGCCAAGGCTACCGATTTATACCGAAAGGCCGAATTGGAATCTATAACAGCGAATTATCTGGCCAATGCAAAAAAGCTATTGCAAAAAGCCGACGACAAGAAAGTGGACAAAGTTGCGCCTAAAACCATAGCAGAGGCCAAAAACCTGGTTGACCAAGCAGAAAAAGAATTGGTCGACAACAGATACGATACCGATATGGCTAGGCATTTGGCCAAACAAGCCGAATATAAAGCACTATTGGCATTGCATATAGCCAAACAGGAAGAAGTGCTGGATGACAAAGATTTCGAAACCGAAGATTACCTACTGATGTGTTATGCCCCATTGGCTAAAATAGGGGAGAGTTTTAACATCGACGTAAAATTCAATAATGGAATCGACGAACCCATTTCAAAAATTATTAATCGAATTGAGGAGGATAAAAAGCTCATATCAAATCTTAAATCTACCGTTATCAGTCAACGGACGATGAATACAAACCTGGAGTCCATGGCAAGGGAACAACAAAAGATTATTACCGACATGAAAGGTACTTTATCCGCAGAAGCCCTAAAAGCACAAAACAGGATTGATAGAATGGAGGATATAAACGCCAAATTTGAGCAAGTACAACAAACATTTGACAAGGAAGAAGCTGAAGTGTTCCGTCAAAAAGATGATGTGATCATACGCATGATCGGCGTGAACTTTGATGTAGGACAAGCTCAAATAAAACAAGAAGACTATAAGCTACTTACCCAGGTGCGCGAAACAATGAACCTGTTCAATAATGCCTCCATCGTAATAGAAGGACACACCGATTCGCAAGGGGGCGACGATCTTAACCTAAAATTATCACAGGACAGGGCCGATGCAGTGCTGAGCTACCTTAATGCAAATACTTCCATCGACAAAGCACGATTTAGCACCATAGGTTTTGGCGAAAGCAAACCTGTGGCCAACAATGAAAGCGTTGCCGGCCGTAAAATGAACCGCCGGATCGATATTGTAATCAAACCAAATTTTATCGAATAGTAATAAGTTTGGATGGCCACCTCTTTTGTGAACCCTCCCATTTATGGAAAATAGAAATTACCTGAATAACGAACATTCGGGTAATTCTATTCATCGTCACAAACCTATTAAGATGAAAACGGAACTAATACTATCTTTCAAGATATAACCCTCTAAAAATATTTAATCACTGCAAAAAATCAATAAAGTGGAAAAATTAGAACAAGAAAAGGCTAAGATTTTTATAATGGTGGAGATTATCGAGTATGTAGATCATGCGATAGTGATTAAAACAATTATAAAGAAACCCACAGGAAATGTTACGGTATCCTCATTTGATTCGGGGGAAGTGCTGTCGGAAAAAATCTCACCCTTCGACACCTTTATTCAGGTGATAGATGGAATGGCCGAGATTGTTATTGACGGAAATTGTAATATGCTCCAAACAGGACAGTCCATCATCATCCCCGCCCATAACCGTAATACTATCAAGGCAAATGAGCGGTTCAAAATAATTTCTACTGTCATTAAAAGCGGTTATAATGAGGTAAGGATATAATCTTTCACTTGGCTTTAGCTTGTTCAACAATGATATCCTTTTTTAAATCGGCAAATTTTTCGGTGATATCCTCTATAAAATCATTTAATTTCTCATCCGTATTGTCCTCATCTTTATCCTTGCACCAAAAACTATTTTTGTTTTCGGTATCACAATTACTAGATGCGAACAACATGCCTAACAAGGTTCCGGCAGTAAAACCTGCAAGTAAACCTAACAATACTTTTCCTGAGTTCATGGTTAATATTTTAAAATGTTAATATTTGGATGCTATAAAAATGCCATTGCTTGACGGAACATCCATTATCAATTAATAAGTTCACTACAAGATATAAGAAATTTCGCACAAATACAATGTATTTTATTGATAAGTAAACAGCATGCTGTAATTAGCACCACTATTTTTTTCTATAATAAGAATCCCATACCTTTTGATCCTACACTTACAAAACCTCTTGTGAAATTAGCAATAAACTACAGCAAACAAGGCTATTTAAGCTAATTTTGAGTCTTTTGGGTTAAATATCTCATTTAACCCCTGCACCTTTGTACCCATGTTCGTTATTTTTATATTTTTGCACTTTGATAAAAGAATAAACCAAATAACATGGAATTAGCAAGCACCTACAACCCGGCTCATACGGAGGACAAATGGTATAAATATTGGATGGATCAAAAGTTTTTTCATTCGGAACCCGATGGGCGGGAACCCTATACCGTTGTAATACCTCCACCCAATGTGACCGGAATGCTGCACATGGGTCACATGCTCAACAATACCATTCAGGATATATTGGTGCGCCGTGCCCGCATGATGGGTAAAAACGCCTGCTGGGTTCCCGGAACCGACCATGCTTCCATAGCCACCGAGGCCAAGGTAGTTGGCAAACTTAAAAGTGAGGGGATAGACAAAGCCGACCTTAGTCGTGAAGAGTTTTTAGTGCACGCCTGGGATTGGACCGCCAAACACGGTGGCATCATACTGGAGCAACTTAAAAAACTGGGTGCCTCCTGCGACTGGGATCGCACTTGTTTTACCCTGGATGAAAGCCGCACAGATGCCGTGCTCGACACCTTTGTGCAACTCTATGAAAAAGGCCTTATTTACCGGGGCGTTCGCATGGTAAACTGGGATCCAGAGGCCTTGACCGCCGTTTCGGATGAAGAGGTGGTGTACAAAGAGATGCACTCCAAGTTATATTATCTACAATATAAAATTGAAGGGGAAGATGGCCATGTAACCATTGCTACCACGCGTCCCGAAACCATCTTGGGTGATACCGCCGTTTGCGTTAACCCCAACGACGATCGTTTTAAACACCTCAAAGGGAAACGTGTTTTAGTACCCTTGATTAACCGCTCCATCCCTATTATAGAGGATGATTATGTGGATATGGAATTTGGTACGGGCTGTTTAAAAATTACCCCTGCACACGATCTAAACGACTACCAAATAGGTATGCGTCACAACCTCGAAAGTATCGATATTTTAAACGATAATGGTACCTTAAGCCAAGCGGCCGATATTTATATTGGTAAGGATCGTTTTGAGGTGCGCGAGGAAATCGAAAAGGATCTGTTAAAATCAGGGAATCTGATAAAAACAGAACCCTATGACAACAAAGTGGGCTGTTCGGAGCGCACAGGCGCTGTAATCGAGCCCAAGCTCTCTACCCAATGGTTTCTGAAAATGACCGAGATGGCTAAGGTGGCACTCGATGCCGTTATGTCCGACGAGGTTCAGTTTCATCCGCCAAAGTTTAAAAACGTGTACCGTCATTGGATGGAGAATGTCCAGGACTGGTGTATCTCGCGTCAGTTGTACTGGGGCCATCGCATCCCGGTTTATTACTTAAACAATGGCGATTTTGTGGTGGCTAAAACAGCCGATGAAGCCCTAAAGATGGCTCAAGAAAAAACTGGCGACTCCACCCTTACAATTGAGAATCTTACACAAGAAAAAGACGTACTGGATACTTGGGCTTCCTCATGGCTTTGGCCTATATCAGTGTTCGACGGCTTTAGCTCCGACAAAAAGGAAATAGATTACTACTACCCCACCAATGATTTGGTGACGGGGCATGATATTATCTTTTTTTGGGTGGCGCGCATGATTATGGCGGGTTACGAGTTTAAGGGGACTTATCCTTTTAAAAACGTATATTTTACCGGCATGGTGCGCGATAAGCAAGGCCGTAAGATGAGCAAGCAATTGGGCAACTCGCCCGATCCTTTGGATTTAATTGCACAGTATGGCGCCGATGGCGTACGCGTGGGCATGTTGCTCTGCTCGCCTGCCGGGGGCGACCTGCTATTTGACGAAAGTTTGACCGAACAAGGGCGTAACTTTTCTAACAAAATATGGAATGCCTTCCGCCTGGTAAAAGGGTGGCAAATAGATCAAAATATCCCACAACCCGAAAGTGCCATTAGAGGCATTGAGTGGTTCGAAAACAAATTGAATCAGACCATTGAGCTTATTGACGACCATTTTAGCAAGTTCCGTATCTCGGATGCTCTAATGGCGGTTTATACCCTTTTTCGCGACGATTTCTCCTCTTGGTATCTGGAAATAATTAAGCCAGCATATCAACAACCTATTGATGCAGCAACCTATAAAGCAACAATCCATAACCTGGATAAAATACTAAAATTATTGCACCCTTTTATGCCTTTCATCTCCGAAGAAATTTGGCAATTGCTCGAGGACAGAAAAGATGGTGAGAGTATTATGGTTTCAGATATGCCCGTTGCCGGCAAAGTAGACCAAAAACTATTGGCGAGCTTTGACCTAACTAAGGAAGCTGTGACAGGTGTAAGGAACATTCGTAAGCAAAAAAACATTGCCAACAAAGATGCTATTGCCCTAAATATTTTGGATAATACAGGTAACTACGATAAATATTTTGATGCCGTTTTGGCTAAATTGGCCAATGCCGAAGAACTTGTTTTTGTGAACGAAAAGGTTAACGGTGCGCTATCATTTATGGTTAAGACCAATGAGTATTTTATCCCCTTGGGCGATTTGGTAGATGTGGAGGCTGAGATAGCACGCTTGGAACAAGATTTAAGGTACAATAAAGGCTTTTTGGTATCCGTTACTAAAAAACTAAGCAACGAGCGCTTTGTGAGTAGCGCCCCCGAACAAGTGGTGGCCATAGAAAAACAAAAGCAAGCCGATGCCGAGGCAAAAATCAAAGCGTTGGAAGAAAGCATTGCCAGTTTTAAGAAGTGATTTTTTAGACAGGAGACAAAGAGATAAGAGATAAGAGATAAGAGATAAGAGATAAGAGACAAAAGATAAGAGATAAGAGACAAAAGACTTGTCCCTCAGTATTGCGGAAAGAGACATTATTTTCTCCCGCATTGGGTTTTAAATGAAAGCACCCCAACTGCTTGAGACGAAATATATTTTTACATCGAGGAATTACCATGAAGGATAAAATGTAAATAACCCCAAGTGAAACCCGGGGTTACGGCATCATGCAAATCCGACGCACTACAATTTTAATAAAAACTACTCTGTAACCTTGCGTCGGCATCTAGCAAAAAAACCTCCATAGCATATTTGCCATGGAGGTTTTTTAGTTTGAATGATTCCCTATTTTTTTATCACCTTAAAGGTGTCATTATTTACTTTTAAAATATAATATCCCGAAGGCAATGCAGAGGTTGATACACTATTTGCACCGGCATAGACCTGCGTTTGCAGAGCCAAGCTACCAGTTAAAGAATAAAAAATCGCCAGTCCATCTTGTTCCGAAAGAATATTTATCTCGGAGTTAACAACAGTTGGATAAACCGAAACGCTCACTTTTTTAGTATTGATATTTGTGGCTCCGTATTCGTATGTTTCCCTTGTGTCATTAACGTACATATCAGTAAACGAATTCCATTCCATGGTGATACGTTGCAACATTTTGGACGTAGTTCCCTCGTAGTTGATTTCATATTTAGTTCCGCCATTCTGCACCCAATTTTCATCACCCGTATGCGCTTCTTCCTTATCTTCAATAGGGTTTCCGAAAGCATCAAAGGTCTGCGTATCCTTGTCTACCCTAACCAAAGCACCGGATACATAGGTGTGCTGCATATAATAAGCCATGGCAGGTGTTGTATATGTTTTATCATAGTAAGTTGTAAGCCATTCACCATTTTGCCATTCCTCTTCTTTATCGCTCACATAATTGTCCTTTTGCTCATAGGTTCCACGTTCAGAATTTACCCATTCACCGCCGATCCAGTTCTGATATACCTCTATCATTACTGGTGGAATTCCGTTTCCATTTCCCTCAGGGTACGAAGCCATCATTTTTTCGTTATTGGTGTAATTGGCAGCATCGTTAATATCACCAGTACCATTATAGGTTTGATTGGTGTAACTGTTGGGATAACTCTCTTCTTCCATATTACCGTTCCATATAAACCAACTTACATCTATATATCGTCCCATGAGCACAAAATCATTTCCGTCGTGCTCGTATTCCCGCGCTAGATTGGGTTTATTACTACTATCATAAAACCATTCTGTTTTATCCTCTGGCACCCAAACGCCATTATCCCTGTTATACCAAATTTCCTGGGTTAACAACGTTCCCGTATAAGTATTTTCTCTTTTATAACCATACGATTCCGACCATCCCATACCCATTTGGTAGTAAGAGGATAATTCACTTATAACTTCGCCGTTCGTGTCATATTCTCTAACCGTTCTGCTACCACCCATGGTTTGCCATGCGTTGTCTGTCCAAATAGAGGAAATGGTTTCGGATTGATATCCTTGGGAATCATATGAAAAACTCGTTTTGAAAGTATTGAGGTACTTTCCTTCCACACCATCATATTCTTGTAAAATGGTAATGATTAGATTATTGTTTGCATCGTAAGTATGCATAACCTTAGTTTGTGCACTGGTCATAACCAGAAGGTTGCCATTCTCGTCATATTCAAGGGCAGTAGATTGGTCAAATCGCCAAGCATCTTCCTCCCAGATGTCGGTAGT
>JAGXIO010000084.1 GCA_024635555.1 Saccharicrinis sp. | reverse complement strand
TATTCTAAATAATTTATTCTTATGGCAATATTAGCATTCCAAAAACCGGATAAAGTAATCATGCTTGAATCGGACAAGCAATTTGGTCGATTTGAATTCCGTCCGCTAGAACCGGGTTATGGTATTACAGTTGGAAATGCCCTAAGAAGAATTTTATTATCCTCATTGGAAGGTTTCGCTATTACATCAGTTAAAATCGAAGGAGTTGAGCATGAATTCTCAACTATACCGGGCGTTGTAAATGATGTAGCGGATATAATTCTTAATCTAAAGCAAATCAGATTCAAACGGATTGTGGAAGAGGTGGATAGTGAAAAGATAACCATCAGCGTATCGGGCAAAAAGGAGTTAAAAGCAGGTGAGCTGAATAACTTCATGACAGGGTTTGAAGTTTTAAACCCTGAGCAAACAGTTTGTTTGATGAATCCTGATGTTAACCTAAAAATGGAGCTCACTATCAACAAAGGTAGGGGTTACGTTCCGGCAGAAGAAAACCGTACGGTTGAAACTGAAATCGGGGTTATTGCGATCGACTCTATATATACTCCGGTCAGAAATGTGAAGTACTCGGTAGAAAACTATCGCGTGGAGCAGAAAACTGACTATGAGAAATTAATTATTGAGATAAACACAGACGGTTCTATCCATCCTAAAGATGCCTTAAAAGAAGCTGCCAAAATTTTAATTTATCACTTCATGTTGTTTTCTGACGAAAGGATAACCTTGGACTCAGACGAGAAGTTTGGTAATGAAGAATTTGATGAAGAAGTACTTCATATGCGACAGTTACTTAAAACCAAATTGGTTGATATGGATCTTTCGGTACGTGCGCTTAACTGTCTAAAAGCTGCTGATGTGGAAACATTGGGAGAGTTAGTGCAGTTTAACCGTAACGATTTATTGAAGTTCCGTAACTTTGGAAAAAAGTCATTAACTGAGCTCGACGATTTGTTGCAAGCCATGAACCTGACTTTTGGTATGGATATTACTAAGTATAAATTAGACAAGGAATAATAGCGATGAGACATAGAAAAAAGTTCAATCACTTAGGTCGAAAGAGCGCTCACCGAAAAGCAATGTTAGCCAACATGGCCATTTCTCTTATCATGCATAAAAGAATACAAACCACCGAGGCCAAAGCAAAAGCATTGCGTATGTACGTAGAGCCGCTTATTACAAAGTCTAAAGATGATTCAACTGCACAAAGAAGGGTTGTTTTTAGTTACCTAAAAAATAAAGAAGCAGTTTCGGAACTGTTTCGAGAAGTAGCTGCTAAAGTTGGAGAGAGACCAGGTGGATATACACGTATTTTAAAGTTGGGAAACCGATTGGGTGATAATGCAGATATGTGTTTTATCGAATTGGTTGATTACAACGAAAACATGTTATCCGCAGGTAAAGATACTTCAGAAAAGAAAACACGTCGTACGCGTCGTAAAAAATCTACCTCTGAAGAAACAGTGAGCACTGAAGCTGCTGTCGACACTAAAGCTAAAGCTGCACCAGCCAAAACGGCTTCAAACGAAGACAAGGCTAGCGAATAAGAAATCTGTAATTTAATACTTGGTTTCAGAACAGAAATAAAAGGATAATTGCCATGTGCTTTTATCCTTTTTTTATAAGATTTTATAACTTAATTATTAAACAATTTACATTATGGGACAAATTTCAAATGTTCACGCCCGTGAAATACTTGATTCACGCGGGAACCCTACTATTGAGGTAGAAGTTACTTTAGAATGTGGCGTAATGGGTAGAGCCGCTGTTCCTTCTGGCGCATCAACCGGAGAGCACGAAGCCTTAGAGCTTAGAGATGGCGACAAAGGCCGTTATTTGGGTAAAGGTGTGCTAAAAGCAGTAGCCAATGTTAACGATATTATTGCACCTGAATTAGTTGGTTATAGCGTGCTGGATCAAGTTGGCGTAGATACTAGAATGCTGGAGCTTGATGGTACAAAAACCAAAAGTAAATTAGGTGCTAATGGTATTTTGGGAGTTTCTTTAGCTACGGCCAGAGCAGCAGCAGAATATTTAGAAATGCCTTTATACCGCTATATCGGCGGAGTTAATGCGCGCACTTTGCCTGTGCCAATGATGAACATTATAAATGGTGGTTCTCACTCTGATGCCACTATCGCTTTTCAGGAATTTATGATTCGTCCTATCGGCGCTCCAAGTTTTAAAGAAGGTTTACGCATGGGTGCTGAGGTTTTTCATGCACTTGCTAAAGTACTTAAAGGTAAAGGTCTGTCAACAGCCGTTGGCGATGAAGGTGGTTTTGCACCCATGTTAGGCGGTACCGAGGAAGCAATTGACTGTATTCTTACTGCCATCAAAAACGCTGGTTACAAAGCTGGTCGTGCAGAGGACGGTGGTGATATTTCTATTGCCATGGATTGTGCTGCTTCTGAATTCTTTAAAGATGGCGTTTATGATTATAGCAAATTTGAGCCAAACGGTAAAAAACGTAGCTCTATTGAGCAAGCAGCTTACCTTGCTGAGTTAGTTGAGAAGTTCCCTATCGATTCTATTGAAGACGGTATGGACGAAAACGACTGGGACGGATGGGTAGCCTTGAACAACAAAATTGGACATAAATGTCAGATAGTTGGTGATGATTTGTTTGTTACCAATGTGGATTATCTTAAAAAAGGTATTGAGTTAGGTGCTGCCAATTCCATCCTTATAAAAGTTAATCAAATAGGTACGCTAACCGAAACTTTAAATGCCATTGAAATGGCACACAGAGCTGGTTATACTTCTGTAACATCTCACCGTTCGGGCGAAACTGAAGATTCTACTATTGCTGATATTGCTGTAGCTACCAACAGTGGACAAATTAAAACGGGTTCATTGAGCCGGTCAGATCGTATGGCTAAATACAACCAATTACTTCGTATCGAAGAGGAATTGGGCGAGGCTGCAATCTATGGCTACAAGAGAGTGCAAAAAGCTTAATTGTAGATTATAATATGAATGAAAAGGGTGTCCGGTTGGGCACCCTTTTTTGTTAGGTGTAGTTTACGAACAAAAATAGAATCCGAATGTTTCTCCCTCGTTGGTAATCATTGCGTTTTTCTGGGGTAAAAGATAAATAAATGGGGTGTTTGAATGAATTCCAATATGATTGTTACATTATTTTGTATATTTATGAACATCAAATATAATATTTATGGACTATATAAAACAAAAACTACTTGAGGTAGCTACTCCAAAAGCGGAAATGGTACGAAAACTGGTAAAAGAACATGGCAATACAGTTCTACAGGAAATTACCATGGAACAGGTACTTACTGGAATGAAGGGAATTGTTGGATTGCTAACCTGTACCTCGAAACTTGATCCGGAGGAGGGTATCCGTTTTAGGGGTTATTCCATTATGGAACTAAAGAAAAAATTGCCCAAAATACATAAGGATGGTGAACCTTTACCGGAAGGAATATTTTATTTGATGCTTACCGGTGAGTTACCCACAAATAAAGACGTAAAGCACATTAGTGAGCAATGGGCCACAAGAGCACAAGTTATTCCTGCGCATGTATTTGATGTGATTGAAGCTTTGCCAAAGGATGCCCACCCCATGATACAGTTTAATACAGCTATTTTGGCCATGTCAACCGAGTCGCAATTTCGCAAGGCTTATTTGGTTGGTATGGATAAAAAGGATTACTGGGACCCGACATACGAAGGGGTAATGGACCTCATATCGCGCTTGCCCATCATAGCGGCTTATATTTATCGCAGGGTGTTTCACCGAGGCGAGCACATACCCCAGGATCCTAGTCTGGATTGGGCGGGTAACTTGGCACATATGATGGGTCACGACAGCGAGGAGGTGAAAAGACTAATGCGCTTATATATGCTCATTCATTCCGACCACGAAGGCGGCAATGTTTCGGCACATGCCACACATTTGGTAGGTTCTGCTTTGTCGAACCCATATTACAGCTTTTCGGCGGGCATGAATGGATTGGCTGGTCCCTTGCACGGTATGGCCAATCAGGACGTGATGCATTGGCTAAATAAAATGAAACGCGAAATTGGCAGTGATGATCCCACTGAAGCGCAAATAAAAGCCTATGCTGAGGAAACCATTCACAATGGAATGGTTATTCCGGGTTACGGTCATGCTGTGCTACGCAAAACCGATCCGCGTTTTCAGGTTCAGCTCGATTTTGCCAACAAGTATATACCGGATGCACCCTATATCCAGCTTGTGAATAAAGTTTATAAAGTGGTGCCAGATGTATTATTGGCCACCGGAAAAGTTAAGAATCCATGGCCAAACGTGGATGCTATTTCAGGTTCGTTACTTACAAGCTATGGAATTAGCGAATATCCAATTTACACAGTGCTATTTGGTGTTTCCAGAGCACTGGGTGTGCTCACTTCGCTAATATGGGACAGACTGTACCAATTACCTCTTGAAAGGCCAAAGTCAGAAAACTTACAATGGTTTATGGATAAGGTAAAGAAGTAGAATGGGTAGGAATCTTATTGCTGATTGAGAAGCCTGATTTTTTAATGGGCATATTTTTAAATTTGTTTGTGAGAAATAAATAAATAAATAAAGCGAAAGAATTAGTGAGATAATTTTAAAACCAGTGTTAGACTTAAATTTTAAGGTTATGAATGAGTTTAAAAAGTTTATCGCCAAAGGGAATGTTGTAGAAATGGCCGTTGGCCTTATTATGGCTACCTACTTTGGTGCAATTGTAAAATCATTGGTTAATGATATTATTATGCCACCTATCGGGAAACTATTAGGAGGTGTTGATTTTTCGAGCTTGAAGATTGTTATTCAATCTGAAATAGCAGAATCTGTGGCGGGTGCTGCGGACGGGATACCTGAAGTAGCTATTCAATATGGCTTATTCATAAATACAATTATTACTTTTTTAATTGTTGCTTTTGCTGTTTTTATGGTCATTAAAGCATATAATCACATGAAGGTTAAAATGTCCAGAAAAGAAGTGGAAGCTGTAGTTGCCATTGCTGTTCCAACCAAGGAAGAATTATTATTAATGGAAATCAGAGACCTTCTCAAAAATAAGCGTATTGACAATGTATAAGAGAAATGAATGCTTCACCATTTAAATAACTATGGGAGTCCAAGGGCTCCCATAGTTATTTTTAATAAATTGTTATTCGATTATAAGACCTTACTCTGCAAGCTGTTTGAATTTTCGGGTGGTTTTGTAGCCTATTTAATTCTCAATTATTTGACAAAAGAGTTTAATAACAAACACATTTTACTAATTTAGCTGCTTCTATGAAATCTCAATTTGCCCATTGGTATGTTCTTCGAGGTATGCGGTACAATATGTTGTTAGTGCTGTGTTTATGCGGGTTTTGGGTGCATGGTGCCCAAGCTGCTAAGAACACGGATATAAGAGTAACTTCCTATTCGGTTAACGAAGGTTTAACCGGCAATGGTATTACGGCTATTTTTCAGGATAGCAAAGGTTTTTTATGGATAGGGACGCAGGACGGTCTAAATATGTACGATGGTTACACATTTAAAGCTTACCGACATAATCCGGCGGATACCGCATCCATATCGGGCAATCAGATTCAATGTATTAGTGAGGATTATAATGGTGATATATGGATTGGTACCATTGGTGACGGTATAAACAAATGGTGTCGCAGTTCCGATTCGTTTAGTTGTTTCAGTGCCAAACGAAATCAATTGCTTAATCTGCCCGAAGACAATATATATGGTTTGCATTTAGATACCGATTCTACTTTATGGACGAAAACGGACAACTACCTTTTGAACATCTCCATTCCTACGCTTAGTTTGTCAACTTACGGATTGTACAGCAATATTTTCAAGGTGCAGGATAAGCTCAATATCCCAATTTTTAAAAAATCACCATCTTATCTCTGGATAGGTACCAAGGAGGGTATTGCGCAATTTAACACCAAATCAAAATTATACGAGCGTTTAATTGTTGATGATCATCATAGTACCTTTTCCAATGAGTTGGGCGCCATAACAAGTATCCAGGAGTTAAAGCCTGAATCCTATCTGTTTGCTGGTGAGCGTGGACTTTATCATATGCGGAAAAAGGACAGCGTACGTTATGAGACCAATAGGGTAGATATTGAACCCACAGGAAAGGACAGTGGTGTTAATGTAGTATACCGACATTCGTTGGGAACGGTATGGATTGGCACCGAAAATGGGCTGTACTTGCTTCAATACAATGAGCAGGATGACTGGTTGAACTTTGATAGTAGCTCTTATTATAACCGAGAAAGCAGTTTAATAAGTGCCGACGAGATTACATCTTTATTTGAGGATAGATCGGGATTATTATGGGTGGGTACGCGTTATAGTGGGTTGCTTAAGGTAGATTTTAAACCGGAAAAATTTGGACGTATCATGCCCGGCGCTCAAAAATATGATGGGTTACACAGTGCCGACATAAAAAGTATTTTTATCGATGATGAAAACCTAATATGGTTGGGTACTGCAGATAAAGGAATTGAGATTATTGACCAGGTACATGGCGATATTTATCATTATCCTGTAAATAGATCGCTTAATAAAGTTGGAGAAGATATGGTGCTTTCCATGTGTATGGATAGGGAGCACCGCGTTTGGATAGGAACCCCACAGGGCATTTATATTTTTCATAGAGATAAAGGTGTTATTTCTGAGTTTTCATATGCCGATAACAAAGAGGTAAAATATCTGCTTATGCAAAACCGGATAAATACCATTGAAGAAGATGCTAAGGGCAATATTTGGTTCGGCACCCAGTTTGGATTGTACAAATACGATGGCAGCAGCATTACTAATTATTTTGCCGATGAAAATAACAGCGATGCTATAAGTAGTGACGAAATTAACGATTTGTTTCTGGACTCTGAAGGCATATTGTGGATAGGTACAAGCGATGGAGTTAATTTTATCGACAGCAACAGGGAGGCGACCAAAAGGATTGGGCATCTGCGAAATTCGCACGACACAATTTCCGTTTTAAGTAACAATTATATTTTATCCATTACTGAGGATTTGGAAAACAGGATATGGTTCGGGACACGTTCGGGGGTTAGCTATTACGATAAACAAAAAGATGTTTCGGGTTTTTACACGCACTCATCGGGCTTGGCCAACGATATGGTTTATGGTGTGATATGTGATAATAACTCCGACACATGGTTAAGTACCAACAAAGGGATTTCTTTAATAAAGGACAATAAACAGATCTTTAATTTTGATATTACCGACGGATTGCCGGGTTATGTGTTTAATGCCGGAGCCGTGGCTCGATCGCATTCTGGGGTTTGTTACTTTGCTGGGGTTAACGGAGTGGCCTTTATTAATCCCGACTCTATCGGCTATAATATGCACCGTCCTAACGTAGTTTTTACTTCCATTGAACTCTATCATCGTGGAAGGCTGGTAAATCAATTTAAAACCGATAAGGAAAAGATAACGCTGAAGTACCAAAAAAGCTCAATGCTTAAATTAAGATTTGCTGCCTTGGAGTTTTCTGAGCCCAATAAAAATAGATATCAAACCTATCTCGAAGGATTCGACGATGACTGGCGGGCGGTTACTACAAATAACGTGATGGACGTATCAGATTTGCCTGCAGGTAATTATACGCTTCATGTTAAAGGGTCTAATAACGATTTGATGTGGACGGATGAGCCCTTATCTATTGAGATAGAGGTGGTTTCTCCCATATGGATGTCTAATTTCGCCTATGCTTTTTACCTCATTGCCGTTGTATTCCTGATCCAATCTATTATTAACTACAGGATACGACGCTATAAGAAAGCCTATAAGGTATTGGAAGACAAAGCCAATGATAAAAAGAAAATTGAGGCGCAACGCGAACAGCTGTCAAAAATAAACCAAAGTTTGACCGACAGTATTTATTATGCCAAAAGAATACAGGAATCCATACTGCCCTCCGAAAGCGAAATCCGAAAACTTTTGCCGGGGTCTTTTGTGTATTATCGACCTAAGGATTTAGTAAGCGGAGATTTTTATTGGAAATATCAAATAAATGATAAAATATTTGTTGCCGCTGTAGATTGTACCGGACATGGCGTGCCAGGTGCATTTATGTCGATTGTTGCTTATGATATTCTAAAAAGTATTTTGAGTTCCAATGTTGAGTACTGTCCGGCCGAGATTCTCGATAGGTTAAATAAAGAAGTGAACGAAACGTTTAAAAAGAGCAGTAGAAGTGGCAACGAGCAATTATTAATGGTAGATGATGGCATGGACATAGCCCTCTGTGTTATCGATAAAAAGGAAAAGAAACTTTCCTTTGCCGGAGCCAACAACCCCCTGTATCTGGTGCGTAATAACGAGATATTTGTATATAACGGCGACCGTTTGGCTATTGGTTATAAGGGTGATAAAGAAATATATTTTTCGCGCCACGACATAAAATTGGAAGAGGACGACGTTTTTTACATTTTTTCGGATGGATATGCCGATCAGTTTGGAGGCGATGACGGTAAAAAGTTTAAATATCGCAGATTTAGGCATTTGCTGCTGAATATACATAGGCTTCCCGCCGATGATCAAAAGGCTATCCTCCATCAAAAATTAGAGGAATGGATGGGTCCACACGAACAAGTGGACGATATAATTATAATGGGTGTGGAGCCTTTAAAAGTATAGGGTTTAGGGTTTCATTTGCAGGTTGGTTAGTTTTGGAGTTCAGGGTTTCGAGTTCTCGCCTCATTAAATTTCAGGCGGTGGGATGAACTAAAGTTCATTTGAGTTTAAAGTTTAGGGTTTTAGGGCAGCGGGCTTGGAGCTTAGAATAATTAAGGAATTCATAGCTTGTATCTACTGACTGTCAACTGATTGCTTATTTCTGTTTACTATTTACTGTTAACTGCTTACTGCTTTGCTTACTGATAACTCTGCTCTCCGCTTAACGCTATTAGCGCCTTGCACCTTCTCGCCCCGTACTTTTTACTGTTTTCTTTACGCTTTATGCTCTCCGCATAAGCACCCAGTACCTTACTCCTTACTTTACGCTATAAACGCCTTGCACCTCTCTGCCCCTTGCTCTCTGCCCCTCGCTCCATGCCCCTTCACGCCAATGCCTCAAATAAAATCTCTACCGAATGCTGTGCTTGCCTGTGGGTTCCGTCTTTAATTTGATGCCTACATGAGGTGCCCGAAGCGGCTAGTAAGGTGCTTTTTTCGGCGGCTCTAACGGCAGGCAGAAGTTTCATTTCGGCTATTTTCATTGAAATTCCGTACGTGCTTTTTTCATAGCCATAGGAGCCAGCCATACCGCAGCAACCTGATTCTATTTCGTGTGCCTCGTAGTTTTGAGGGAACGACAACACCTGTTTAATGTATTTGGTGTTAGAAAGTGCCTTCTGATAGCAATGGCCGTGAAAACTTATTTTTCGTTTCTCGGTGGTGAACTGTTCCTGGGTGATACGACCTGCATTTATTTCATTAGCTAAAAATTCTTCGATAGTAAAACTACAATTCTTTAACTTATTTGCATCAGTCAATAGGTTGTCGTTGGCCAAATTTAAATACTCATCTCTAAAAGTAAGTATGGCCGAGGGTTCGATGCCCACAATGGGATTTTGCGCTGAGACTAATGGAGCCAGCACACGAATATTGTGGTTGGCTATGGTTTTGGCCTTTTTCAATAAGCCTTTTGAAATATAGGTACGGCCACTGCTTAATAGCTCTGGAACCACAACATTGTACCCTAATTTTCGGAGCAGTAGGATCGCCTTAATGCCAATGTCGCTGTCGAGATAATTGGTAAACTCGTCGGCAAAAAAGTACACCTTATTTTGTTTTGTGTCCGTCGCTTTGTTCCTCTTTATCCAACTTTTTAATGATGTTCTGCTCATGGCGGGGATGGATCGTTTAGAACTGAATCCGATGGCGTTTAGTAGTAAATGCTTTATTCCCGGTATTTTTGTGGGCAGATTAAAAAGCCAGGGAAAAGGCGAAAGAAACTTATTGATAGCGGGCATATGACCCACCAACAGCGCAGTGATCGGAGTTCCCTTTTTGGTATAGTAATGATGTAGAAATTCTGATTTCAGCTTGGCAATATCAACCCCCGATGGGCACTCTGACTTACAAGCCTTGCACGAAAGGCATAAACTTAATGCCTCGTGAACATCAACCAGTTCCAATTTGTCGGCACTTCTGGAGCCTGTGAAATATTCCCTTAAAATATTGGCTCGCCCTCGGGTAGTGTGCTTTTCGTCGCGGGTGGCCATATAGCTGGGGCACATGGTTCCGCCAATAATTTCCGATTTAAGGCAATCGCCCGAGCCCGAACATTTTTCTGTGGCGCGCACTATTCCCAGCGTATCATCCCAATTGAAAACCGTTTCTATTTTTCTTTTAGGATTGGCCTGTCTGTACCTCAGGGAGGTATCCATCGGCGACGTGTTTACTATCTTATCGGGGTTTAGTAGCTCTTCGGGGTCAAAGATTTTTTTTACGCGTAGGATGAGTTTGTAGTTTAATGCTCCCACCATAAGCGGAATGAATTCGCCGCGCAGTCTGCCGTCGCCATGCTCGCCACTTAACGAGCCCCCATAACTTTTTACAATTTTAGCCGTCTCCGTAGCAATGGTGCGAAACAATTCAACATCTGCCGGATCCTTCAGGTTTAATACAGGACGCAGATGCAGCTCGCCACTGCCCACGTGTGCGTAAAAAACACAATCTTTTCCGAATCTGCTCAGTAATGTGTTTATTTCCTTGGCAAATGCCGGTAAATCGGAGGGTAGCAATGCGGTGTCTTCTATCACGGCCACAGGCAGATTATCGCCTTTCATGTTGGATAGCACACCCAATCCGGCCTTGCGTAGCGACCATACTTTATTGATATTTCCGCCCTCTACAATGGGGTATGCATAGCCCAGTTGCTGTTGTTTGAAATCAGCAATGAGGGCTTCTACCTGCGTTTCGAGTTCCATGGCAGTATAGTGGGCAAACTCGATAACCAGAATGGCGGCTGGTGTGCCTGTGATAAAAAAACGGTTGTCGTGCTGTGCTGCACTTTGGCCGGCCAGCTCCATTATTTTATCGTCGATAAGTTCTACGGCTCTTGGCTGGTGTTTTAGTGCGGCTATGTTGGCTTGCAACGATTCCTGTAAGGAGTTAAAATGAACGCAAATGAGTGCTTGGTGCTTGGGTGGCACAGGTACCAGATTTAGTTTTATTTTATTGGCTACCATCAGGGTGCCCTCCGATCCGGCTATCAGTTTGCACATATTAAAATTAGCTCCATCTGCATCAAAAGGCAACATCTGGGCTAAATAATCAAGTGCGTAGCCTGTGTTCCGGCGGTGGATATCCTTGTGCGGGAATTCTTTTTTTATCTCCTCGATATTTCCGGGCTCCGAAAGTATGTTTTTTATCTCGCGGTATATGTCTCCCTCCAGACCTTCCTGTTGGCACTTGCTCTCGAACTCCCAATTTTGAATTTCTTTAAACACAACCTCGTCGCCATTGGCCAGATAGCCGTGTACTTCGAGCAGATGATCGCGCGTGCTGCCATAAACCAAGGAGTGCGATCCGCAGGAATTATTGCCCATCATACCGCCCATGGTACAACGGTTCGAGGTGGATGTTTCGGGCCCAAAGAATAAGCCGTGCGGAGCCAGATATTTATTCAGCTCGTCAAGCACCACGCCCGGCTCTACCATCACCCATTTTTCCTCGGTGTTCAGTTCGATGATATTGTTCATGTATTTGCTCATGTTCACCACCAGACCGCTACCCACCACCTGACCGGCTAGTGAGGTGCCGGCGCCACGGGGGATAAGGGCAATTTTGTTTCTATGGGCAAAATCAACAATCGATTCCAGATCCTTCTCGTCGCGAGGCCATACCACACCCAAAGGTTTTTCGCGATAGGCAGAGGCATCGGTGGCATGTTGGGCACGATCGAGATGTTTGAATGAAACCTCGCCTTTTATCAGGTCCGAAAGTTCGTTGTAGCGCAATTGGTTTATGGGAACGTCCATGATATTTAATTTGGTGTAATAATAAGAAAAATGTTTGTATAAAGGCTGTAAAATCAACCTGTATCATTCCATCTAAAAAATCCCCTTTCGTTTACCCTACTTTTATTTGTTGTTTTTTATCTTTGGCACGGAAAATAAACAATACAAACATGGCTAAGGATAATACAGTTCATTTACAAATAGTGGATAGCAAGCCAGGAGCGGTGCTAAGTAAAGCGCAGAAAAGCTTTAATCGTTTAACAAAGCAATTGGAGGATTTGAGCAGCAAGCTGCGTGAGGAGAGAGTGAAGTTGGATGAATTCCTGAAACAGTATGCCAAAAAAATACCGACCTTTCAGGATCGTTTGGGTAAGGCACAGATAGCTGCTGCCAAAATGTTGTCGGAAGCCATTGACAAGTATAAATTTACCAAAAGGGAGATAGAAGACATTGCCGGAACCATAGAAATGATGCTTGACCAGGCGTTTGTTTACGTTGAGCCCGACGAGGAGACAAAGGCTGTTTACAATATGTGGGCAGAGGTGAATTACGACGACTACGTGGAAGAGCAAACGGAAGATTTGAAGAGCGAACTTGAAGATATACTTTGGGAGCAGATGGGCGTAGATATGGATTTGTCGGATTTGGATATGAACTCCCCCGAAGCGATGCATCAATTTAAGGAGCGGTTAAAAGCCAAGATGGAAGATCAGGAGGCTCAGGAAGAGAAAATAGTAGGGGAGAAGAAAAAAACGAAGAAACAACGTGAGCAAGAGGCTAAGATGGATGCCGAAGAAAAGGCACAGGTAAAGAGTTTAAAAGGCATTTATTATTCCCTGGTAAAAGTGCTGCACCCGGATACAGCCAGCGATCCCGAAGAAATAATCCGTAAAGGTGAATTGATGAAAAGGGTGACGGTGGCCTACAGTAAAAAAGATCTTTCGACCCTGTTAAAGCTGGAGATGGAATGGCTGCAAGTGGAGAGCGACCATATTAGTAAGTTATCCGACGAAAAATTGGACTTGTACAACGGTGTGCTGAAAAACCAAATAAACGATTTAAAAATAGAGTGCGATATGTTGCCCTCGCAACCTTGTTATCATAGCATCAGTCCTTATAGTTACCTTACGTTAAAAAAAGGCAAAATAGCCATTAAAGAAACCGCTGAGGATTTGGAGTTCGAGCTTAAAAAATATGAGGCCATCTGTCGTGAGATAACCTCGAAAAAAAGTATTTTGATGCTGATAAGAGCCATCGCGCCCCTGGTTGAAGCCAGAAAGATGGAGAAAATGTTTGGCCAAATGATGAGCGACCCTTTTGGATTTGATTATTAAGGTATTAAAATTTTTTTTAAATAAAATGCGATGAAGAAACTAACAAATATCCTATTGCTGGTAAGTGTGCTGGCCACGTTGGGCTGCGTTAACAAAGGTGCAAAAACAAATCACAAGGATGGTGATCAGTGGAATTCTCTTTTTAACGGGGAAAATTTAGATGGCTGGGTGGTTAAAATCCAACATCACGATTATGGCAACAATTATGCAAATACCTTTCGCGTAAAAGATGGTAAGATACAAGTGAACTACGATGACTATACAACTTTCGACGAACGCTTTGGCCACTTGTTTTATCATCAACCTTTCTCGTCGTATCACCTTAGGTTTAAATATCGCTTTACCGATCAATGGATGGAGGGTGCGCCTTCTTACGCATATCGGAACAGTGGGGTGATGTTTCATTCGCAAGATCCCAAAACTATTCTTAAAGAGCAGGATTGGCCTATTTCGGTAGAATACCAAATTTTGGCCGAAGAAACCGAAGGCACTCCCCGTCCCACAGGTAATGTATGCTCTCCCGGAACGGAGGTGTACTACAACGGAGAAATAGATCCACGCCACTGCATCAATTCCACATCGCAAACCTATAAATGGGATACGTGGGTTAGTGGCGAACTAATTGTGCATGGCGACAGCATAGTGCATATAATTAATGGAGAGGTAGTGTTAAAGTACAGCAAACCGACTATTGGTGGGGGTGTGGTATCGAGATTCGACCCTGCTGTAAAAATGGATGGGAAGCTATTGACAGAGGGATATATTGCCCTGCAATCGGAAGGCCATGGCATTGAGTTCAAAGAAATAGAAATTAAAGTTTTCGATGAATCGGAAACTCGATGAGAAGCAACGCATTAATGAGTAAGAAAACAGCTCATTCTCATAGATTTTTCTCTTTTATTTTGCAATGTTTTTATTTTTCATTATACAAAATTTCGTATTTAATATTCTGATTATCTTTAAAATATACTGCGTAATAATTTTCACTGTATTCAGGATGGATTTGTGGTTTTGAAACAATGTTAGCTCCAATTTTCAACAATTGCTGATAAGCATTGTCAACTTCTTTCCGTGAATTTGCTTTAAAAGCTAAATGATGCAAGGCTCCGGGTTTTCTCCTGTTGATATCATTATTTTTGAATGCTTCTCTTGGTGAAGTTATTGCAAATGCTAATAAATCGTGAGAATATTCAATTACGTGAAAATCGTGTTCCTTGATAAAAGCATTTACCTTATTTTTTATATCAAAACCTAGAATTGGAAGAAACTTATCATAGAAATCTTCAGCAATGTTTAAGTCTTTTACTGTTATTTGGATATGGTCAATTACGGGTGTCATTTTGGTTAGGTGGAATTTTATATCAATAATAGATTGTAATTTTACACTTTTTATAAAATAAGAAGTTTTTCGGGATCATGTCCGTTATCCCGCTTCCATTTTAAAGTGGTTAAATATGACCACTTTAACATTAAAACATTGCCAAATGTACACGTTTTGATTCTGATAATGAAATGTAGTTTCATTAATGATCGTGGCGCTTTTTACATGATGCACAAACTTTAGTACCGTAATTAGGAGTTGAAAAAGTATAAAAATACAAATTGCCTTCAATAAACCAAGGGCTCTGATGTGTTTTATCCGGAGGGAGACCTATCCTGTATTTGGCGGGAAGACCCGTAGGGCATATGTTGATTCCTTCGCCATGCTCCTGAGCTGAGTTCTTAGCAATGGCTTTGTCTTAAGCATACTTAGTGTGTGCTGAGTAAAGCGTCGGGATGTTAGTGATAGACGCACTTCCGGTCAATTGACCTTTAGTCACCAGAGTTTAGCAGTTTATGCAAATATTGGTCGAACCAAGTTTAATTCACCGTAATTAAAATTAGCTTAAATTTACTATTGCTCCATTAACTAACGGTAATAATTAGTTTAAATCAACAGGATAAATAAAATTTCGGAATGTTACATACCTAACAGTATTGGTGTGGTTCAGTTACTTTCCTCACAATAAACCAGGGGCTTAACTTTACATCGACACAAATCTTTGGTGTCGCTGCAAAGGGATGAACTTTGATAGGCCGCTAAAATACGGGAAGTAACGGCATCGACTTCTGTTGTGATGATTTGCGTTATACAGTTTCAAATACTGCTGAATAATGCAGCCTGCCCCGCACCAATGGTTGTGTGGGGGCTAAACACTCGCTTGTCTACTGCGCTACTGCTATTGTCGCGGAAGAACTCAATAGATTCGCTAACAGCCTGCGTGCTGGCTTTCGATGGGCAGGACTTAGCTTGATTTAATCCCAATAATAGTTACGGATGTAGTATTACACCTTCAAAAGGATGTAAGTAAAACTTATCCACCGCTTGATTTACTAATTCCAAAGTATGTGTAGAAAACAATACCTTTTTATTACTATATGAATCCAAGTTTTTAGTTGAATTACTAAAGTTTAATAAAATGTATACCTGGTCATCTTCCATCGTGCGTTTATAAATCAATATATTATTAGTGCAGCTTATCAATTCAATTTCGCCTACACTTAATACTACCAACTTTTTACGAAGTTTTATTAACGATTGAAATAAATTTAAAAAAGATTCTTTATCACTTTGTTGTGAAGCAACGTTTACTGATTTGTAATTAGTGTTAACGGGAAGCCAGGTGATATGGTTAGAAAAGCCAGCATTTGGTTCGTTGCTCCATTGCATTGGTGTTCTTGCACAATCTCTTCCTTTGTAAAATGGCCAGTATCGTTTTCCAAGTTTATCTTTAATTTCCTTTTTTGCTATGTTAGCATTACCCATACCAATTTCTTCACCATAATAAATAAATGGGGTTCCTTTTAGGGTAAACAAAAGCATGGCTCTTAATTTGGCTTTGTCCATTCGGTGCGCATTCCACAGCGACTTGGAGAATATTCTTTTTAAATCATGATTCGAAAAAACGATTGTAGCCCAAGCTCCTTGTTTTAAATACTGATACATATTATTAATGGCAAGGTAATATTTACGTGCGCTCCACAATGTAAATATGAGTGAAAAATCAAAAGCTAAGTTTAATGCTTCCAGATTTTTACCTAGAAACTTGGATACAATGCTCGAATCACCTGGTGGCAAAACAAATATTTCACCAATTAAAGCTCTGTCGCCATACGATTCAACCAATTTGCGTAATTCGGAAACTATTCGTATTGAGGTTTTTCTATTGCGACTGTATAATTTTGGTTTAAAAAGGAGTTGGTTTACAAAACTAGGGTCATCTCTAAATTTTTCGTCTTTTACAATGTAATTAATCACATCCAAACGAAATCCATCTACACCTAGGTCTAGCCAAAACTCCATTTCCTTAAACATAGCTTTTTGAACTTTAGGGTTTCTCCAGTTCAGATC
>JAGXIO010000083.1 GCA_024635555.1 Saccharicrinis sp. | reverse complement strand
TGCATCTGTTGGCTTTAGCCACATTTATTTGTATCAAACCAAACGGGCTAAATGTGGCTAAAGCCATTCACAACATTTCTACCTTCCGTTGGCTAAAGCCAACGGCAATATTAAATAATTTGATTGATTATTTAGTACCTCAATATTTCATTTCTAAGCCTTAAATTAAAAAATGCTCATCCACGTATTTCTGAAAGGTCTCTTTGTATTGGTCGCTTACCGGGATGCGAATGTCATCGTCGAAGATTATTCGCATTCGTTCGATCGTGCTTATCTTTTTAAGATTGACGATGTAAGAACGATGAACCCGCATAAATTTTTCGCGGGGCAGCTTCTCCATCAGTTTTTTAAAGCTTAACAGGGTGATCAAAGGTTTTTGGCCGCTTAGGTGTATTCGCACATATTCGCGCATGCCTTCTATATAGGTGATGTTGCTTAGCTCAATACGTATTATTTTATACTCCGATTTGATAAACAAATAATCGTTGTTGCCATCTATTTCCTCAGGAGTAGGTTTGTTTTGCGCCAGTCGTTTTTTAGCTTTTTGTACGGCTGCCATAAAGCTGTCGTAGCCAATGGGTTTTAAAACGTAATCGATGGCATTTACCTTAAAGCCCTCAACGGCATGCTCGCTGTAGGCAGTGGTAAATATAATTCCTATGTCCTGCTTTAGCGACTTGGCAAAGTCCATCCCGGAGATTTCGGGCATGTTAATATCTAAAAACAACAAATCCACCTCTTTGCTTTCCAGCACCTCGTAGGCATCCGACGCATTGCTCAGCGAGGCCACCAGCTCCAGCGAAGGGGTACGTTCTATGTAGCTCGAAATTTGTCTGAGAGCTAACGGTTCGTCATCTATTGCAACACATTTAATGGTCATAAATAGGTAATTTTAGGGCGCTTGTGTAGGTATCATCGGTTTCTGTAATGTCCCAAATGTAATCTTTGCCATAATACAATTCCAGCCTCTTTCGGGTGTTTTTTAAACCGATTCCATGGTCGGAAGTTTTGGGTTTGCTGCTGTTTTGCTTGCCGTTGCTGCAGGTACAAACCAAGTATTTACCCTGTATTTCAATGTTTAAATGGATAAAACATTTTTTATTGGCGGCGGCTCCATGTTTAAAAGCATTCTCTAAAATAGTAATAAAAACAAATGGAGGTATCCAAACGTTCGGTATTTTTTCCGGAAAATTCAGCCGCACATCCAAATCGTTGGCGTAACGCATCTGCATTAAAGTGTTGTAACTTTTAATAAACTCAATTTCTTTGGCTAAAGTTGTTTTTTCATTGTCCTTTTGGTACAAAAGATAACGAAGCATATGCGACAAGCGCACAATGGAACTCTGAGCCAGTTTGGGTTCAATGTCTACCAAAGCATGAATGTTATTGAGCGTGTTCATTAAAAAATGGGGACTTATCTGATGCCTTAAAAAGGAAAGCTCGGTCTGTAGTTTTTCTTCGTTTAAAAGGTTGCGTATACGCTCTTCTTTTATCAGACGGCCGCTTTGTTTTATGGCCATGTTAAAGCCTACCACCAATATGGATATCAGTATGTTGTTCATATATTGGATAAAGTGACCTCTGTCCAGAGGCACCATGCCTGGGCGCAGTTGTTCGATATTTATACCCTGTGGAGGGCCTCCTGGTGGAGTGAGGCCTGTTCGGGGATGGGGCAGTGTAGAGCTCATGTCGCTAACATACACCGATAGCAAATCTTGCAGATATATGGATACTTTGGGATGGCTCACAAAAACAATCAATAAGGCGGTGGCCGTAAAATACCACACATATCTTTTTTTAAATAACAATTGCGGGGTAAGCAAAATATTATTGGCCATAAAAACCAAAAAAAACGGCAACAAGGCTATTGTATCCAACAACACCTCTGACCATTGTATCTCGTTGTTTTTTTGCGAAAGAAAAACTACTACCAGTGATACCAACAGCCATAAGGTAGCGTAAATGGTATTCTCGATAAGCTGTTGTCTTTTATCGTTTTGCATGATGGTTAAAAAAGATTTAAGTAGTGATTAATTTAAGAGAGGGCTCTTCACCCTTCCGAATACAAGTTCGGCACCGATTATCACAGTTCTGCCACTAAGCCCTGATAATACTACGGGACAACCTGCCTGGTTCTACCCCTAAATCCCCTATAGGGGACTTCTGCCCTCTCCAAACCTGACAACTCTATACCTATCAAAAAACAACTATAATCTATGCTACCAAGCTGTAAATAAGCTCCCCTTTAGGGGTTGGGGGTAACCACGTTGTAAATCAGTTCTTCCCCTTCCCATTTTTTTGAGGGAGAGCCTGTTCCGAATTTATTTCGGAAGGGAAGTACTATGCCACAGGCATAGGGATGGGGGTTAATTTCCATACTTTCTCCAAGCCCTTTGCCCCAAGCCCTTTGCCCCAAGCTCCCTGCCCCACGCACCATACCCCTCTCACTCCAACAATTTCAAACTCTCCAGGGCTACGGAATCGTCTGGATTATACAGCAACACTTTGTTGTAGAGCACCTTTGCTTCTCTAAACTTTTTTAAGTGAAAATTGGTGTGAGCCAGCATAATAAGGGCATCGTAACTAAACGGAAACAGATCTATCACCTTTGAAAATGGCTTGCTTGCTTTTTCGTATTCCTGTTGATAAAAATATACCGAACCCAACTGGTACAAAGCTTGTGTGTTGTTGGGTGCTATGGTCAATATTTCAGTATAAAGCTTTATTACCTGTTCCATGTTGCCCATGGCATAAATAGGGTTGATGAGGCCAAATTTTGCTTCTATGGCAAAGGGCTTTAAATCTATGGCCTTTTGATAATGCGTTTTCGATTCCGTTTGATTGCCGGCCGAGTAGTACAACCATCCTAAGCGTAAGTTGCACTCGTACGAGTTGGCATCATATACCGATTCCAGAGCATTTATGGCATCCTGCCATTTCCCAAAAGCTTCCTTCTGGTAGCTCGTTTTAAAAGCTTCTCTCAGCTTTATGTAAGTGCCGTTCTGTCCGTGGGCAGCCGTAAATAAGAATGTCAGCAATACACTTGTTAATAATGTTTTTAAAGTTTCCATATGATACCTCCAGATAATATTAGTTTGTTGTATGAAACTGAATTAGATGTTGACGTAGGATTTTCGCTCGGAACAAACCTTGAAACACTTTTGCTTATCGAAACCCCTGCCATAAAAGTTAGTTTGGTGTTTTTTATTATAAACAAGTTGCTTAGGTTGATGGCGTTTTTGGTACCTTCCAAACTATTGTACAGCGCCGCATTGCTAAAGTCATAAAAATTAATGAATTCCGGAAGTAAAACTGATGTTTCCGTCCACCAATAATCGCTTATCTTTAATCCGATAGTGTGCTTGTGAATAAAGTTGTTGTCTTTCTTCGCCTCATATTTTTGTTGTTGCCAATAGCCATCAAACGAGTAATATAAATTTAGGTTCGATTTGGGATACCAGGTTGCATGGACGCCTGTTTGTAGGGTGTTAATTTGGTTTAGCTCACCATTAAAAAGGGATGCGCCCACTTTAAATTTCGTAAGCTCCTGCTGAAGCCGCAGACTGTACAAAACCGTGCTCGTGTTAAAATCGCTTGTGCTATTGCCATCAAAGGGTACTTTGATGTTCAGGTAGTTTATTCCGGGGGTAATGGAGAAACCACCCATTGGCGTTATTTGCATAGTAAGCCCATAAAGCCATTGATGCACGGGTTGAGCTTGGGTTGTTTTTTTTCCTCCATCGCCGGTTAAAAAGTCATAATCGCTTTTGTTCAGGTATTCCACCGAGTGGTTAACAATGATAGAGCGACCCAGTTTATGCGATACAAAGGCATTGGTGCTATGGAAACTATTGGTCGCTTTTTGGATGCCATAGGTGGATAAGTCATTATTTGAGGCAATCCTTTTTTTAGCTTTATCGGCATTCGCTGAGGCGTAAGAATATAGAATTCCCGCTTTTAAAATGTGGTTTTTATATCTATTGGCAACATTGGGCAGAGCTTTCTCCGGTATTTTGGACGAGAACTTTAAAGCTTCATTATTTCTACCCGTATATTCATAGCAAAGCATCAGGAAGTATGGTGCATCGGTATCCGTACTGTTAAATTCCAACGCTTTTTTGTAATGGGGAATGGCATTTCGGTATCTGCCGAGTTTAAAATAGGCATAGGCTATACGCATCCTCAGATAAAAATAATCAATCCCCGAGTGCAAAGCATAGGTGCCTTCTTGTATTAATCCCTGCCAATCTCCTTTCATGTAAAGGTCATAGGTGCCGGCGTCAACTTCCTGAAACGATTTTTTTTGACTCCTTGCCTGGCCGTTAATCTGTGTGCTGGAGACGTGCAAGAAGATAAACATCGTCAACAATAGAGGCCAAAGGCTTATTTTATGGGTGTTATTCCCTTTTATCATGCTAAGTGCGTTTTAGTGAAACAGGATTGCTTGTTTGCAGAACATTAAATTCATCTATTCCCTGTGTATTGATTTTTATAATATAGTTATTTTTGTTTAGTGTTTTACCAACAAACAAATTGCTTGTTTCCGAATGTAATTCAATTTTTGATGGAGAGAACACATCATCAATACTTTGGTAGTTTAATTTATACCTCGATTTTGCCAATTGAACAAACGGACTGATGAAATCGAGTGGCCAACGGTATTTTTTTGGAAAATATTGATGTAAAGGTATCTGGTCGATCACTTGATGGTGTGCATAAAAGCTTTTCTGCACTTTAAAAGCTCCCAGGTAAAAGTGATGTAACAGTGAACCTTTTTTTCCTTCAAAATGAGTGAAGTAGAACAGGTTGTCGGTAGAAACAAAGTAAGCCTTCGATTTGCTATTCGGGCATGCCAAATAAGTCCGGTTGTCGGGGGTGATATTCACCTGCCACTCTATCTCCGCAAACTTTTTATGTCCAGCTACTTTAAACTTTAGGTTTTGTCCGGGAACAAAATGGAAGGCCTTGTTGAGGAGCTCATTGGTTTCGGCATTCGAAATCGTGTCGCCTTGCTCGGGCACCTGATAATTGACCAGGGTTTGTTTTCCGTTTTTGTGCATTAAAAAGTTACTGATAGGGTGGTGGAGTGTTTCGGATCCGATATAGGGATACGACTGCAACTGAAAATGAAGATGTGGATAAGGCGAACGACCCGAATTTCCGCATTTGGCAATTGTCTGGCCTAAGGTTACCGCATCGCCCTTTTTTACCGCGATGCTATCTTTTTTAAGATGGCTCACCTTAGAAAAAACATAGGGGTTGTGTTTTATAATTACGGTGTTGCCCCAGTTGTGCTCCAGATTTACCTCACCAATGGCATTGTCGTCAACGTAATCCACCACCTCTTCTATCACACCATTTCCGCAAGCCACCACAGGTTTGTTAAAGCAATGATAGTCCTCAACAAAATCGCCCTGGTTGTCAAACTGCTTATCATGGTTATCTTCAATAACAAAATCCCACGCATATCGATAGTTGTGCTGGTGTGTATATTCTCCATCGTGACCCTGCGATACTTTCCAAACACCCATGAAAGGTAGTTCTATAGGGATGTAGTTTAAAAAATGATAACGCTCTTGGTTGTTGATATAGGTATAAAGGTTAAGCTCGGGCGAGTTATGTTGCTGATACACTTCGGCCAGTTTGGGAGAATAGCTCATTCTGAACTTGAGCACATATAAAAACAGTAGCACCAACATGTTGAACGGTAGGGAATAGATGGCCAAACCAAATTGCATAAATATGGTGCTCAGGCTAATGGATAAAATGGCAACCAAGGGCACCAAAATACCCACGCTCAGGTAGGAGCGGGGTGAGGGAATCAGGAAAAAACCGCCTATGGCTATGGCCGTAAGTATGTAGTTAAAGCCGATATAGCTATATTCTATGAGTGTGATGTCGGCGTTGATGCTCTGATAAAAAGTGTAGGCAATTAAAAAACCAATCAGCGACAAGGAAAAGGCAATGCGGCTAAACAACAACAAGCCTATGCTCAGGATTATACCCGCCATTACATTGTATTGAAAAAGGATGGCGCTCAACGATATAAAGTAAACTTTAAAAAAAGAGGGTATTTCGGCGGCATTGAAAAATTCGTACATCTTTACCAATGAGTGGCCTCCAATTACATATAGTTCGTTCATGGTGTAAATGCCACGCTCGCTTATCCCCAGTGCGTCAAAATGTTTGGTGGCGATGGTAAAGATCCAAATCCCCAACAAAAAGGGGATGCTTAAAACGGGGATATGGTACTTGCCAATTACACCTTGCAGGCTCACCGAAATAAATAGGGTGAGGATGCCCGCCAAAATAACAATAAGTATCAACGGCCAACTAAGGCTATAATACATGCCAAGACCGAGCCCTACCAGCAAGCCGTTAAAACCATACAGCCCCTTCGAAACGGTCGTTTTGTCCAGGTTGAGCGCGAAACCGCCTATCGAGGTCACGCACACGGCCAAAAAACCAATAATTCCGGTGTAAAAATCAATGCACGTGACCAGCAGGATAAGGATTGCAAAGGGCTTGTACGTCGAAAAGAATATTTGCGAATAGCTGTTCAACAGGCTGTCGATAAACAACCTGAATTGATCCGATTTGATATGCTGTGACAGTTTGGAAGTCATAGAGTTTTATATGGGATGTTTTTAAAAATGTGATTGTGTATGTTATAAAATATTATGCACCATGTTGGCTTTATTTTTTTTGTTGTTCCT
This sequence comes from Saccharicrinis sp., assembly GCA_024635555.1. Taxonomy (GTDB): domain Bacteria; phylum Bacteroidota; class Bacteroidia; order Bacteroidales; family Marinilabiliaceae; genus Saccharicrinis. The sequence goes on along the minus strand of JAGXIO010000083.1, from coordinate 6,613 downwards.
GATTGCAAAAACCGTCATTAAAACTGTTGCTATCAAGGCCATTGCAGAACCAAAATAAAAAGGTGCGTTTGAATTTACACGATCGTACAATAAACCTGCTATCAAACTTGCGGGCAACAGCGTAATCCCCAAAACGGCATGATAAATTCCATAACCGGTCCCCCGCAAGTCTTTGCCCACAATATCTGATATCAATGCTTTCTGACTGCTATCGACCAATGTGCTATACAGGCCATAAAGCATAAATAAAAAAAAGAAGATGCCTATCGTGTTAAACCTACCGAAGAAATAATAAACCACCGCATACACAAAAAATCCGAGTGCGATTAATTTTTCCCGACCTATTTTATCCGATAGTTTTCCTATAGGTATAGCAAGTATTACAGATACGGTATTAAATAGTATATACATAAAAGGGATGTACGAATTGTCGATACCTGTTTCGCTTGTTTTTACCAGCAATAAAGCATCGGCAGAATTCCCGAGCGTGAACACAAAAATTATAACCAGGAAGAAATAGAATTTTTTTGGCAACTGCTTTAATGAAGCCCTGTTCGTATTTTCCTTGTTCTTAGGTTTAGCTTCTTTAATGAAAAAAATTATCGTCAAAACGCCAAGGAGTGCCGGGATGGTGGCAAATAAAAATATATTGGTGTAATTTAAAGGGAACAGGTATAATAGCAAAAAGGCAATCAGTGGGCCAATTATCGCCCCACTGTTATCCATTGCTTTCTGAAACCCAAATGTTTTGCCGGCCTCACCCTGTTTTATCGAGGCGCTAATCAAGCTATCTCTGGGCGCAGTTCGCAATCCTTTTCCGATACGCTCGAAAAATCTAAAAAACAAAATATGAACAGGCATACTAGCCAGGGCATATAAAGGGGTTGCCAGAGCAGTAATGCCATAACCTATTATCATAAATGGTTTATTCTTGCCTATTCTGTCGCTCCAATATCCCGAAACGGCCTTTAACAATGATGCTGTACTCTCTGCGATGCCTTCGATTAACGATATAGTCGTTTTGGAAGCACCCATCGACAATAAGAAAAGGGGCATGATGCTATACACCATTTTTGTTGACGTATCGGTAAAAAAACTCGTCAGTCCGACAAAGAAGGCATTCTTTTTTAATCCATAGATGTGCTTTTTTTTCATTCGGTTTGAAAATTAGTGTTAAGTCGCAAGTGTCAAGTAACAAGATTGATAAATGCTGAGAGTCAGAGTTTCTTAGTTCCAATAATTTTAGGGACTACCTATTCTTGATACTTTGTTCTTGCTACTTTGTCCAATTACAGCTCAAACCCCTTTAAATGCTCAGGTACCCTGTCCAATGCATTCATGGTTTCGTGGTTTTCGTTTTCCCGCACTACATGAGTCTCGCCATTGGTATCTATCATAACTATCTTGGGTCTGAAGGTGATAAACTGCATCCATTGGGTCATGTTATAAGCGCCTATCCTGCTTAATACCACATGTTCGCCTTTTTCGATTACCGGAAATTTAATGGCTTCTCTAATCACATCTATATTCATGCACAGTGGGCCATAAATAATAGTATCCTCGGTGTATGGCGGAGTCATCTGAGCCGGAGCTATCAGGTGCTCGTACCAAAAGGAGGTAAATAGCAGGTTTACGCCAATGTCAATGATTAGGGAGCGGCGACCGTCGGGCAATCGTTTGTTGGCCAGAGCGGTTCCTGCCAAAAAACCCGCATCGTCGATGAGTGCTCGACCCGTTTCAAGAATCAGCATAGGCATTTGGTCGTATTTAATATCGGAATGTTGAAGCGCACTAGCGATGGCTTCGGCATAATCATCAAAGCTCGGGCAGGTGTCGCTGCCGGGCAGATAGGCTCCCTTTAAGGTGTTTTTTGAAGCAAATCCCCCACCCATATCTATGTATTTTATATGATGATTATATTTATGCTCTAGACGCACGGCCAGTTGTGCAAGCTTTGCAGCCGCAACACCATAGGCATTGGCATCCATAATGTAAGTGCCGATATGGGTATGCAGACCTATCAACTCAAAACCGTCGTCCGTCATTATTTTATTTAAGATAGCCCAAGCTTCCCCATTTTCCAGGTTAAAACCAAAGCGTACCCATTTGGGGAATATCCCCGTATCCATATTCACTCTGATGGCTACCCGGGCTTTTTTGTTCAGTTCACGCGCAATAGACTGTATGTCGTAAAACTCATCTTGATGATCGATGTGGATCAGCGATTCGTTTTTAATGGCGAGGGTTAAATCTTCTCTACTTTTATCGGGTCCGTTGAAAATAATTTTATTGCCGGGCACACCATTGGTAATGGCTTTTTGGTATTCAAAGCCCGAAACAACTTCGGCCCAAGAACCCTCTTGATGGTAGATGTTGCAAACGGCGTTTAGGTAGTTGGTTTTGTACGACCAGGCAAATTGCACCTTCTGATACCTTGTTTTAAAAGCATTGAGTGCCTTTTGGTACGTTTCGCGTATCGTTTTTTCCGACAACACATACAGTGGTGAGCCATATTTTTCGATCAACTCCGTAATGGATACTCCGTCGATATGCGTTACAGGTTTAATATTGGCACCAAGTCCAAATTTATCCGGCACACCGGCACTTATTTTATTTATCATCGGTTTCTCATATGCTAATTTCTCCATGATATAAGATTTTTTAGTTTGTTCTTTTTTGAATGTTTTTTGCGTTTTCTGGGGATTGTTTTTCTTATATGGAAACCAGTTTTTTTATCTCTTCAATAATCCCCATCCCTGCGCCCTTGGCACAGTACTTCCCCTTTTTTTCAAATAAAAAGGGGAAGAGCCGTCTCCCAATAAAATTCCCCTCTAAAAGTGTTTAATGCACCTTGCAGGCTCTTCCCCCTCCCATTTTTTAGGAGGGAGGGGGAAGTACTATGTCGCAGGCATAGGGATGGGGGTTAATATCCATTCTCTCAACTCAGCGTACGATATTTACAGCTACCAATTAATTGTAGCCTGAGGTTCAACTGCCCCACGCCCCACGCGCTCTGCCCTGTTCACCGATTACTGTTTTTACAGTTTCCCCAGTATCGATATTTTCTCAAAATCGGCAAGGTTACCTATTAGATCGTAGGAATATCGGATAAACATTTTTCCCACTTCATATTCGGTCATTGGTTTCACCTCTTTTCCCATGGCCAGTAAGGTCAGTGCTTCGGGTATGTTCTGTCCTGCACCCACCGATAGATATACCCATGCCGGTATCCTTGGGTTTATTTCTATCAGATAATAATCGTCGTTTGCTGTTCTTATCATCTCCAGTTCCATGCCGCCCTTCCATTTAGTCTGTTTTATCAGGCGATGGGTCATTTCCATCAGTTCGGGGTCGTTCAGTGTAACACCACTCCAGGCCTTCCCTTTGTCGGTGATATATTGCTTGCGCATGGGTACGGCGGCTACTGTGTTTCCTTCTCCGTCGCCCAGGGCAATCACATTTACCTCGGTGCCACGCACAAATTGTTGAATGATGACAGGCAATCCCCATTTGGCGCTTACTTTGTTAAAAGCCACCATAACTTCTTGCGGATTGTAGGCCACGTAGGCATCATAGAATTTTCCTTTCACCAATAGCGGATAAGTAAACTCATCTTCGATGCGTCCAATCTCGTTATGCGAGGTAATGCTCAGGTTCTCAGGTACTTTAAGGCCATATTTTTGTCCATAGGCATTCAGATTTCCTTTGTTTCTTTCTTCGAGTTGCTTTAAGGTGGGTAGATATGTTTTAATGTTGTGCTCCTGTAAAATTTTTTCGGCCTTTATAAAGGTGTGCAGTTCAGCATCCAGGTTAGGTATAATTAGGTCTATGGGGTCTTGCGAATGTATTTGCAGAATCCGCTCCATGTAAGCCTCCATACCAACCGAAGGATAAGGAACCATGTAGGTACAATCCACCAGGTCATTCATGTAAATGCCGGGTTCCAGATTTTCGTACGATAGGCCGATGATGCGGGCGTCGATAAGCTTCGAATCGCGTATCCCCCTTATCACGGGTATCCCCGGGCCCGGATTGTCTGTATTATTCAATCCGCTAATGGCAATGGTCAATTTTAATTTATCGCTCATGGCTATTCGGTTCGGGTTAAATTAAAGTAGCTCAGCATCTGAAAAAAATCATCTAAATGGCGGGTTACCACTTGTTGCGAAACATCATACCTGTTAAGCATGTATTCCTCTATTTCGTCCTGGTTTTTGCCCAAATTCAACAAACGCAGTATTTCTTTGCCGCTGGGGTTAAGCGAATAGGATTCCCCTGTTTTGGCATCGAACACAAAGCCCGATTCGCTAATGGTTATGTTGTCCTTTATTTTCATGGTACGTGATATTATAAATAGATGGCCGATTAACTTTATAACAAATGTACCTGAACTCATCTGTATGTGCAAAAGCTTTCAACGAATCAAGGTATTTCTTCAACCAATGGGCAGGCTCCCGATTGCCAGTTCGGGACCGGTTTTATGATTTATATCTAAAATCGTATATCGCCAATCTGTTATCGCATATTCTTTAGTTTTTGTTTTGATAGCTGGTTTACTCATGAAAATATGCAATTTGAGATATGTGAAATGTGATTTGAGATTGGGTTAAATCTGTAGTTTCCTGTCTTCTGTAGACAGACTTCAAGCATCAAGCCCCTTGCCCTACGACAAAAGACAAACTCTCAAACTCCAACTCAAAACCTTCAACTCAAAACTCAAATGGAGCAAAGCGACCCCGAAGTAAGGTAAATTAAAAGTATCGGGATTTGACTATGTCGATTTCCGCTTTGCTCCAATTCACTTCGTTCAACATCCCGTCACCTTATTCAAATTTATTTTTTGACGGGAAAACAGTTGGCAGTTCTCAGTCTCCTCACCCCATGCTCTAAGCCCCATGCCCCTTGCCCCTTGCCCCTTGCCCCATGCCCCATGCTCCAAGTCCCAAATCTGAAACATTTTTCCTTTGTAGGGTTGTGTCAATTAAATAAATGACTATCTTTGCACGCAAATTATAATATATAGCTTTATGTACTTGACAAAAGAGAAAAAGCAGGAAATCTTCGAGAAATACGGAAAGTCGAATACTGACACTGGTTCATCAGAAGGCCAGGTAGCACTATTTACCTACCGTATAGCTCACTTAACCGAACATTTAAAGGTTAATAGAAAAGATTATCATACAGAGCATTCTTTGGTTAAATTAGTTGGTAAACGTCGTAGTCTTCTTGATTATATCAAGGCAAAAGACATCGAAAATTACCGTTCTTTAATTAAAGAGTTAGGAATACGTAAGTAATCCTGCTAAAAGAACAAAAAAGGCAATCTAATGTGGGTTGCCTTTTTTAATGCTTAAAGCTGAAAGGAGCGGTACTCAGTCTGCTGGTCCAAAGGACCATTCCGCCATCTGATTTTTAATTCGGCGCCAAGCCTCCAGATATTTGCTACTGGCCACCAGCTATAAGCTATAAGCTAATCGCCACCCGGCATTAGCCAAAAAATAAATCATCTTATCGCTCTATAATCTAATGATAATGTATATATTTGGGCGTTAAAAAGAAATAAAGAAGAAATTATGATTAATCCAATTGAAAAAACAATTGATCTTGGCGATGGAAGATCAATAACTATCGAAACAGGTAAGTTGGCCAAGCAGGCCGACGGTGCGGTAGTGGTAAAGATGAACAACACGGTTTTATTAGCCACAGTGGTGTCGGCAAAGGATGCTGCACCCGGTGTCGATTTTATGCCTCTGTCCGTTGAGTACAGAGAAAAGTTTTCGGCTGTAGGCCGATTTCCCGGTGGGTTTATGAAAAGGGAGGCACGACCTTCTGATAACGAAATTTTAGTTTGCCGTTTGGTGGATAGGGCGCTACGTCCATTGTTCCCTGAGGATTTCCATGCTGAAACATTTGTAACCGTTAACCTTCTTTCGGGCGATAAAGAAGACATGCCCGATGCCCTAGCAGGTCTGGCGGCCTCGGCAGCTTTGGCAGTGTCTGATATTCCTTTTCAAGGACCTATGTCTGAGGTGCGCGTATGCCGGGTAAACGGTGAGCTTATTCTTAACCCAACCCGTTCGCAAATGAAAGCTGCTGACATGGAGCTTGTGGTAGGCGCAACCAAAGAGAATATTTTAATGGTTGAAGGCGAAATGAAAGAAGTTTCGGAGCAGGAAATGCTAGAAGCTATGAAGTTTGCTCACGAAGCTATTAAAATTCAATGTCAGGCTCAAATAGAGCTGATGCAACAAGTAGGAAAAACCGAAAAAAGAACCTATTGTCACGAGGTGAATGATGCCCAACTTATGGAGCATATCAAAGCAGCTACTTACGATAAAGTGTATGAAGTGGCTAAAGCCGGATTGCCAAAACATGAGCGTTCGGATAAATTTGCAGCGATTAAAGAAGAATATGTTCAGGCCAACTATCCCGAGGGGTCTGAGGTACCCAAAGAGCTTATTGGTAAATATTATCATGCAGTAGAAAAAGAAGCTGTTCGCCGTTGTGTTCTCGACGAGAGAGTGCGTCTTGATGGTCGTAAAACAGATGAGATTCGTCCTATTTGGAGTGAGGTAGATTACCTACCGGGTCCTCATGGATCGGCTGTTTTTAC
>JAGXIO010000082.1 GCA_024635555.1 Saccharicrinis sp. | reverse complement strand
TTCTTCTGATTTTTCAGGGAAAGCATTCCGCAGGTTGGTCATCACGGTTTTTTTTCTGTATCCGGATAAACGTATCAAATAGTAAAATCCATCCGAAATGAGGAAAAGAGCCCAAAAAGGCAAATAACCAATCAATTTTATGCAAAAGATGCCTATTTTAATTCCGATGTTACTCACCCTCTGGATTCATTAATTGGTTTATAGTTTGCTTAAATTCGTTAAATATCAAGGCGTTGGTCGATATTATTTCCCCACCGAATAAGTAATTGTCACCTCCTGAAAAATCACAGTTATGTCCGCCAGCTTGTTGAACCAAAAATGCACCAGCAGCCACATCGTACGATTGCAATCCATATTCGTAAAAACCCTCGAAGCGTCCGCAGGCCACATAGGCCAGATCAACGGCAGCAGAACCTAGCCTGCGCAGTCCATGGGAGTTTTTCATAAAGTAATCGAGCGATCGCATAAAACCTTCCATCCGATCAAAATTGGAATAAGGAAATCCAGTGGCTAGCAAACTGTCGGCAACTGTTGGCGCCTTCGAAACCGAAATTTCAGTTCCATCGAGGTAGGCCGGAGCCCCTTTCCAGGAATAAAAGCACTCGTTTAATCCAATCTCATAAACTAAGCCCAAAACCATTTCTTCCTTATCGCGGAGTGCTATGCTTATGGAATGAGGAGCTAGACCATGGATAAAATTGGTGGTGCCATCAATAGGGTCAATAATCCAATTATAACGCTCGCCAACTTTTGTCGAAGTACCTTCTTCGGCAATAAAACCAGCCTCGGGCAGCAGCTCACTCAAACGGGCAACAATACGCTCCTCGGCGCCTTTGTCGATATGCGTTACAAAATCGTTTTTTCCCTTGGTCTCAATGTGTTTGCTTTTGCGACCTTCTTCGCTGATATATTTTCCGGTATTTTTAGCCAGTTCGATAACCGAATGACACAATATTTTTAAATCCATGCTATTATTTAGTTTGTGAACAAATCTACTAAATCAATCCATCAATTCAGCATCAAAAACCATCTCATCGGTCACAAAGGATTTGAGACGAACTTGCTTTACGCAGTTTTTTAGCTCTGCATTAAATGGAATTTTTACTTTTAAATAGTTCTCGGTAAACCCGTTCATCATGCCTTCGTTTTCGCTTCCTTCAAAAAGCACATTGGCCTCTTGGCCTTCGAATTGACTATAAAAATACCGCGTTTTTTTATCCGAGACTTGATGTAGTATCTGGCTCCTTATCTTTCGTTCGGAAATAGGAACAACGTGCTCAATAGTAAGCGCTTTGGTATTCGGTCTTTCGGAATAGGTAAACACATGAAGCTGCGAAATGTCCAGGTCATTGATAAATTCCAATGCCTCGTTAAAGTGGACACTTGTTTCGCCGCGCACACCCACAATAACATCTACGCCAATAAAAGCATGTGGGAGTAGGGTTTTTATTTTGTCCACACGCTGGGCAAAAAGCTCACGATTGTATTTGCGCTTCATCATGGCCAATACCTTGTTTGAGCCCGACTGCAAAGGAATATGAAAATGAGGCATAAAACGCTCGGATTGAGCTACAAACTCAATAATTTCGTCGGACAATAGATTGGGCTCGATGCTTGAGATCCTGAATCTTTGAACCTCTTTTACTTTATCGAGCTCCTGAACAAGTTGAAAAAAGTTTTCGTTGGTACTCTTTCCAAAGTCACCAATATTAACGCCAGTCAAAATTATTTCTTCAGCTCCTTCCGATGCTGCTTTTTTGGCCAATTGCACAGTGGTAGCGATGTCGGAATTTCTGCTTTTTCCGCGAGCCAATGGGATGGTGCAGTAGGAGCAAAAGTAATCGCATCCGTCCTGAACTTTCAAAAAAGTTCGGGTTCTGTCGCCCATTGAGTAGGATGGAAAGAACTCTTTGTTGGTCATTATTTTGCCGGCATGAACCTCTCCTGATGCTTTTTTCTGCAGATCGCCCAAGTAATCGGCTATTTTAAATTTCTCATTGGATCCAAGTACCAAATCCACCCCTTCCATACGAGCAATGGCCTGAGGTTTGAGCTGTGCGAAACAACCCGTAACCACTACAAAAGCATTGGGGTTTTGACGGATAGCCTTGTTGATGGCGTGGCGGCATTTTTTATCTGCAATCTCCGTTACCGAACACGTGTTTATAACATACACGTCGGCAAATTCATCGTATTTTACTTTTATAAAACCTTCATCCGTTAGCGCACGGGCAATAGTTGAGGTTTCGCTAAAATTTAATTTGCATCCCAAAGTATGAAAAGCAACCTTCTTCTCTAAAAACAACGACTTATCAATCATCCTAATCCTCTCTCCTTTTTACATTCTTTTGAATAATGAAACATATCTGGGTAATGCTTCGTTTTTTGAAAGATAATATTCACTTAAAAAGTGGACAAAGATAAGGAAAAAATCCTGAAACGATTTATGTATTGCCGTTGGCTTCAGCCAACGGTATTGATCTGCATTTGCTGGCTTCAGCCACATTTATTTGTGTCAAACCAAACGGGCTAAATGTGGCTAAAGCCATTCACAATGCCTCTATCTTCCGTTGGCTAAAGCCAACGGCAATAAATTATTCTTACAATAAATCGCTCGCCAGCTCAGCCAGATAGCTTCGCTCGCCTTTAAGAAGATTAACATGGGCGAAAATATCCTGTCCTTTCATTTTCGCAGTCATATAGGCTAAGCCATTGGATGCTTTGTCGAGATAAGGGGAATCAATCTGCTCAACGTCGCCAGTAAAGATAACTTTGGTTCCTTCTCCAGCTCTTGTGATAATGGTTTTTACCTCGTGCGGGGTAAGGTTTTGAGCTTCGTCAACAATGAAAAATACATCCGATAAACTCCTTCCTCTAATGTATGCCAATGGAGTTATCATCAGTTGATTATCTCTTTGCATCTCTTCAATCATTATGTTTTCGCGGCTTTTAGCGCCATGGCTATGTTTTATTACACTAAGGTTATCAAACAGCGGCTGCATGTATGGTCCAATTTTATCGTTTACATCTCCCGGCAGAAATCCCAGATCCCTGTTGGCCAATGATACGATGGGCCGTGCCAGCAAAATTTGCTTATAGTTTTTATTTTGTTGCAAGGCCGAGGCCAGTGCCAATAAAGTTTTACCCGTTCCGGCCTTTCCTGTGAGTGATACTAATTTTATGTCGGGATTGGCGAGGGCATTTAAGGCAAAGGTTTGTTCTGCATTTCGGGGTTCAATACCAAAGGCACCTTGTTTTTCAACCCGTTTAATTAATTTCGAAAATGGATCGTAAGTGGCAAGTATACTTTTGTTGCCATTTCGCAATACAAAAAACTGGTTGGCCGGCAATTCTTTTTGTGGAAAATCATCTATCGAAATACCATCTTTGCTGTATAGTGTATCTATTATTTTTTCATTAAAATTATCGTTAATCTGAACGCCTCTATCTAGCACATCAATGTCTTTAACCTGGTCGGAGGTGTAGTCTTCACTGCTTAGTCCCAGTGATTTGGCTTTCATCCTTAGGTTAATATCTTTGGTAACTAAAGTTACCGTTCTGTTTTTGAACTTTTCCTTTACATATAGTGCAATAGCCAATATTCTATGGTCGGCAGATTTCTCAAAAAAAGAATCTTCCATGGCCTGTGTAAAGGGCTTACCGGTAGCTACAAAAAGCTTTCCTTGCTTTGGTCCCAACGAAATACCATCGCTAAAGAGTTTTTCGCCTGCAATTTCGTTCAGGTTGCGCACAAACTCTCGGGCTTGATAATGAATTTGATCGGTTCCCTTTTTAAATTTGTCGAGTTCTTCGAGCACCACAATGGGCAATATTACATCATTATCCTCAAAGTTGTATATACATTTGTGGTCGTGAAGGATTACATTTGTATCCAGAATAAAAATTTTGCTTTTAGTAGCCATATGCACAGTTTTTAAAGGTTGAACAGGTCTAAATATATTTATTTTTCGATGAAAAACATAGGTTTGTTTTTTTTTATCATAAAATTAAAATGGAAGTAAAATGCAATACAAGGAGGTTTTAGATTTTTTATTTTCGCAATTGCCAATGTATCAGCGCACGGGGGCTGTTGCGTACAAAGCTAATTTGGACAACACCCATAAATTAGATGTCTATTTTAATTATCCACACACCAAATTTAAAACGATACATGTAGCTGGAACGAACGGTAAAGGTTCAGTATCGCATTCAATAGCTTCAGTTTTGTATGAGGCAGGTTATAAAGTGGGCTTATATACTTCGCCTCACTTAAAGGATTTTAGGGAGAGAATAAAAATTAACGGTATTTGCATCTCAGAGTCCGAAGTGGTTGATTTTGTTGAAAAGCATCAGACTTTCATAACGGAGTTACAACCCTCTTTTTTTGAGATGACCGTTGCCATGGCATTTCATCATTTTGAAAAGCAAAAAGTGGATGTTGCTGTAATTGAAGTAGGCTTGGGCGGCAGGTTAGATTCTACCAATATTATTTCGCCTCAATGTACTGTAATCACCAACATAGGCTTGGATCATACCGCATTATTAGGCGATACCATTGAAAAAATTGCTTTTGAAAAGGCAGGTACGATAAAAGCCAACGCGCCAGTGGTAATTGGAGAAACTAATGAAATCACTAAAATAATATTTGATAAAATTGCCCAAGATAACTCAGCACCTATTTTTTATGCGGATAAGGAATACAGTATTCCAGTGGCTATGAATGGGGTTGATACTAGCCAGATTTTACAGATTTATAAAAACAATGTTTTGCACTACCCCGATTTAAAACTTGATTTGCTAGGAAAATATCAGAAAAAGAACATGAAGACAATACTACAAACTATTGATATTTTAAATGAAGGTAACTTTAAGATAGGAAGAGAAGAGATTTACGCAGGGGTAAGCAAGGTGGTTGCAAATACTGGTTTAATGGGCAGATGGCAGATATTAGGGGCTAATCCGAAAATAGTATGTGATACGGGACATAATGCGGAGGGGGTAATTGAATTGGTAGAGCAGATAGCGCAAACGCCATATGAAAAATTGCATATGGTGTGGGGTATGGTAAATGATAAGGATATTAATAAAGTGCTGCAATTATTACCCAAAAATGCAAAATATTATTTTGCCAAAGCGGATATTCCGAGAGGATTGGATGCCGAAAAATTAAAAAGCGAAGCCCAAAAACACGGTTTAAGGGGCGATAATTACCTGTCGGTAGCTGAAGCATTCAGAAAAGCAAAAAAAAATGCAGGGCCTAATGATTTGATATTCATTGGGGGAAGTACATTTATTGTGGCCGAAGTATTATGAATTATTTAAAAAGTTTTGCAGATAAAAAAAAGACATCTATATTTGCATCGCTTTAAAAAATAAGGTTTTGGATTGCAAAGGTAATTCATTAAGTTTCTAAAGATAAAAATCGGGCGATTAGCTCAGCTGGTTCAGAGCATCTGGTTTACACCCAGAGGGTCGGGGGTTCGAATCCCTCATCGCCCACTCGATTTTTTTATAAAAATAGCATAAAAACATTAGGGCGATTAGCTCAGCTGGTTCAAAGCATCCCGTGGGTGTAACCACGGGAGGGGCAAGAGAAAAATCCCTCATCGCTCACAGAAAGACATATTGAAAATTAAAATCGGGCGATTAGCTCAGCTGGTTCAGAGCATCTGGTTTACACCCAGAGGGTCGGGGGTTCGAATCCCTCATCGCCCACCGAAAAAAGGAAGTTATAGCAATATGACTTCCTTTTTTATTTTAGACTAAATTGTATTGCTATGCCCTGCCACTTCTACATTCTGCACTCCCTGTCAAAAAACAAATACTACATCGGCCATACATGCGACAGGCGTATCCACCCCACCAAGTACAAATTACAGAATTAGATTTTTATCGATAAATTGCGGGAGAAGATATTTGAGCCCAGATGTTTTTGTGTCGTTGATGTTTTGCATCACATAAGTGAGCCATTTTTGAGGGTCGATATCGTTTTTGGTACAGGTTGCAAAAAAGCTGTAGAACATGGCAATATCTTTAGCCGCATTGTGCGAACCGGCAAAGAGGTAATTTTTGCGTCCCAAGGCCAGTGGGCGGATTGAGTTCTCCACCAGGTTGCTGTCGATTTCGAGCATGCCATCGCTTAAGTAATTTTGCAGACTGATCCATCGGTTGGCGCAATATTCAAAGGCTTTGCCTATTGGGCTCTTGGGTGTTACTTTGTTTCGCTCCTGCTGTATGTAACTGCCAATTTCGTTAATGATGGGCAATGATTTATCCAATCTTAAGGCATAACGTTCGGTGTGCGACATTTCAGATTCGCGTGCAAGTGATTCTATAGCATATAATAATTGAATCAATTTCATTACATGCGATGCTCTTTCCTTATCATTTCCAAGTGCCTTGTCAAAGTATCTGTGCGCATGCGCCCAGCACGAGAGGTGCGTTATGTTTTGTAGCGAAGTCAGATAGGTATATCCAGAATAACCATCGGTTTGGATATAGCCTTTGAGGGCAGATAAATCATTTATAGGCCCATCGGTGGAGCGGCTCTTGTAATATTCGAAAAGTGCCGATTTTGACAATGGGGCATACCTTACCCACATGTATCCCTGGTGACATGCCCCTTTCTTATCTTTATCTTGGACTTTTATAGGCGATTCGTCTATCATTTGATAGGTTTCGCTAAAAACATGAAGCCGATGGACTGCGTAAAGTGGATGAAGTAGTTGAGCTCCCAGCTTTACCCACGATTCTAAAGTGGAACTGGGCAACGAAACCCCCATTTGCCTGATTTGGTTAAGTATTCGATAAAGTGGCAGGTGATAAATGTATTTGTTAACAAAAATCATGGCCAACAGGGCTGTACTTGCAATACATTTGGCGATGGGTCGGTTAAGCTGGGCAATAACTTGTTTTTGGTTGCCGCGCTCATCTTCTT
>JAGXIO010000081.1 GCA_024635555.1 Saccharicrinis sp. | reverse complement strand
TAATATTACTTAGGTATTGAATGGCTCTTGGCTCATCAGGTATGCTGAGTCCTCGGTTTTTCAGAAGATTAACTTGTTGTTGAAAAGAAAGGGGTAGTTTTTTGTACTTCATCGTTCAAGCTATAAAATGAAAAAACCCCCCAAGTGTGCTGCCAATGGCAAGCCTGAGAGGTATATTATCTTAAAATTCGACGAATTATCTGTACTGTTGTTAACTTTGTTAACACAAACCAATGCAAATGTATAAACTAAAATGAGATAATCCATCTTTCTATTATTTTTTTTCCGTGTCGCTCTAATTAATCACCTTTTTAATTAAACCTTCCGTTTCCGATTCCAGCGCCATAATATCGGCACGTATTTCATCCAAGGAGCGTAATGGCTTGTACTGGTAGAAATACTTGGTAAAGTTGATTTCATAGCCCACATTGGTTTTCTTTTCATCCACCCATGCACCTGCCTTGCCGTTGGGCAGCTTGGGCACATGTGGCAGTACTTCACGTTTTATGTAGGCTTCAATATCTTCTTTGAGTGGTATATTCTCGGTATCGCGCAAGGCAGGATCCGGTTTAGGATTACCATTTTTATCGCCAACAATTTTACCATCTTTCATTAATGGTCGTTCAACCGTTACCTTAGAATAGCCAAAATCGCTATTGTTAAAAATCTTGCAGTAATCACCCGCTGCAAAATCACCATATATTTGGGTAATGTTTTTGATGTGCTCCTCGCTTAGTTCGTTTCGTTTGTCACCCAACGATTTGCTCATTTTCTTAAAGAATTCAACCGCATTAATCAGCTGGACCTTACCTTGGCGTTCAATAGGTTTCTTATTGCTGATAATCCATATATAAGTACTGATGCCTGTATTGTAGAATAATTGGTTGGGCAATGCGATAACCGCTTCCAATAGGTCATTTTCGATAATCCATTGGCGTATTGAAGATTCATTTTTATTTGCACTTGGTGAGCCGGAGAATAGGGGTGAACCATTAAAAACAATGGCCAAACGCGAACCTTCGGGTTTCATTTTGCTCATCAGGTTCATCAAAAATAGGAATGAACCATCACTTTTGGCTGGAAGTCCTGCGCCAAAACGTCCACCATGTCCCAATTCGTTGTGTTCCTCTTCAACTGCTTTAGCAACCTTCTGCCACTTTACCCCAAAAGGAGGGTTGGTAATCAGGTAATCAAATTTGTGGTTTACAAACTGGTCACCCTTTTGCTTATCCACATCTTTATTGATTAAACTGTTACCTTTGGCAATATTGGCAGGGTTCTGGCCTTTGATTAACATATCCGATTTACATATAGCATATGATTCCGGATTCAGTTCCTGTCCAAACACCTCTAGTCGAGCATCAGGATTTAATTCGTGTAGGTATTCTTCGGCCACAGATAACATACCACCCGTGCCACTACAGCAATCAAATATGGTTTTAACAATGCCTTTTCGTGTAAGTATTTCGCGATCGTTCATAAACAGCACATTCACCATTAAACGGATTACCTCACGTGGCGTAAAGTGTTCCCCTGCGGTCTCGTTGGATATTTCCGAAAACTTACGAATCAACTCTTCAAACATATAGCCCATCTCCATAGATGAAACCGTCTCGGGGTGTAAGTCCACTTCCTGAAAACGTTTCAACACCATAAACAAAAGGTTATTGTCGTCCAGTTTGGTAATCTGATTATCAAAATCAAACTGTTCAATTATTTCTCTTGCCTCTTCAGAAAAACCGTTGATATAGTTCCGTAAGTTGGATGCTATGTCATTTGGATCGGCAACTAATTTATCGAAATCGTAAAGACTACGGTTATTAAAATTGTAACCTGCAACCTTATTTAAGATAGGATCAATATTCTGGATGTTCATTGATTCTACCTGAGTAAACTTTTTGAGCACATCAGGTTTGGTCTTTTTCAATACGCAATCTAATCGCCTTAAAACGGTTAATGGTAGTATCACTTTACCGTAGTCGCTTTGTTTGTAATCTCCTCTTAATAAGTCAGCAATTGCCCAAATAAAATTGGCTGCTTCTTTTACGTTATGCATATAGTGTTTATGTTTTTTTTGTATGTCGAATTAATGGGCGCACTTCGTGTGGCTCCATTAGTTCCAGTTATAAGATTTCAAAGATATATAGTTAATTGTAATTGCTTACAAAAAACCTTAATCAATAAAAGAGATACCCGAAATTTATGTTTCGGTTACCCGCCTGCGTCGGGCAGGAAACCGATTTATGCTACGTAATGTTGCACGGCATGAAGGCCGTGCCTAATTATAAAAAGGTGCTTTATTTTGAACATCCCTCACTAGCCCCGGGATTTATCCCGGGGTACTTCATTGAGTTCCCATTGGGCTTTAGCCCAACTTAGTATTATTATGAAATTTATGATTGTTGAGAAACTTTATAATTGAAATTATGCAACTAACTATCTACCTCTAAAAGTTAAATAGTTACATGATGCAATGTGCCAAATGTAACGAATGTTTAACAAAAAAAATGAGTTGGACGGCTCTATAGTGGTTCCGAAGTGTGTTTAACACCTTCAAATACTTCGCAATAACATTTCAAAGCAGCTCCCGGCCTCACAAAACACTCTGCAGAGGCGAAAAAAAGCACTTGAACCTCGTTTATTGATTCGCGAACCTTATTAATCGATTCTCGAACCTCATTGTTTGACTCGTGAACCTCGTTTATCGATTCTCGTACCTCATTAATTGACTCGTGAACCTCGTTTATCGATTCTTGAACCTCAATAATTGATTCGCGAACCTCTCTGATTGAATCGTGAACCTCAATAATTGACTCTCGTACCTCAATAATTGAATCGTGAACCTCGTTTATCGATTCTTGTACCTCATTAATTGACTCGTGAACATCGTTTATCGATTCTTGTATCTCATTAATTGAACCTCAAACCTCTCTGATTGAATCTCGATGTTATGTGCCATGTTCCGACGCAAAGTTGTTGTACATATATAACGAGAACTGTGATGCGTCGGATTTGCATGACCTTATTTCCCCGGGTTTAAACCCGGGGTTATTCATGTTTTACCCTTCCAGGGTAAGTTTGTTACGCAACTCACCCCTGTTACCTGCCTGTCTCAGCAGGGATTATTGGATATGCCGTTTTTCTGTCAAAAATAAGCAAGATTAATGTGACGGGATGTTCCCGAATCGACTTCGGGACAGGCTGTTTCACTCCAACTGATTACTGATCACTGATTTCCCGTCAAAAAATAAACTTGATTAATGTGACGGGATGTTCCCGAATCGAGTTCGGGACAGGCTGTTTCACTCCAAACTACTAACTGATTTCCCGTCAAAGAATAAATGAAATTAAGGTGACGGGATGTCGTTTCACTCCAACTGATCGCTGATTAACTGTGCTCCACCACCAGTCCATCGTAGGATAGTTGAATATTAGGTGGCAGCATGGGGTTTTCGATGGCATAGCGGCCCAGCTGATGCGAGATGTGCGTAATATATCCTTGGGTAGGATTTATTTTTTGGATTACTTCCACCGCTTCGCCTAATGAATAATGGGATATGTGGGGTTCTTTTCGCACACCATTCAGCACCACCACTTCCGATCCCCGGACTTTACTCAGGGATTCATCGGATATATAATTAAAATCGGTGAGATAGCTAAAATTGCCTATCCTAAATCCCAGCACAGGCAGATTCATGTGCATTCCTCTGATTGGGATTATCTCGGTTTGGCCTATTTTAAAAGCATGCTCGTCGATAGCGTTTAAATTTATTTTGGGAACACCGGGGTAGGGGTGCTCGGCGAAGGCATAGGCAAACTCATTTTTTACAGCCCGCAACACACGCTCTTCGGCAAATACGTCAACTGGTTTTTTGGTAATCCAATTAAAAGCCCTCACATCGTCGAGCCCCGCAATATGATCCTTGTGCTCATGGGTGATGAGTATGGCGTTGAGGCTACGCACGTCGTAGGTGAGCATCTGCTGCCTAAAATCGGGACCAGGATCTATAATTATGTTCAGGTCTCCCACTTCGATTAATACCGAAGAGCGTAGCCTTTTGTCGCGCGGATCCGTTGATTGGCATACCTCGCATTGACAAGCTATAACGGGCACCCCTTGCGAAGTTCCTGTACCTAAAAAAGTTATTTTCATCTAGATATTAGGTCGTTAGATTATTAGGTCGTTAGATCGTTAGATCATAGACTAATAGATAATACTTACTGCTGTTTCTTGGCTTATTAAAAAAAGGACGCTCTGATATAATCGGAACGTCCTTTAATATTACAATTGATTTATTAAATAGTTGATTTTAGGAACTATTTATAAATTATTTGGCTAAACGTTAACGGCTATAATTGGCTTAAATAATTGTTTACATTTTTTTGGATGCGCTCGGCTACGTCCTGGCCTTCGGCTCTTTTAAAGGTGTCGCCTGTTATTTGTTCGTACAGTTCAATGTAACGCTCCGAAACGCTACTGACATATTCGGGAGTCATTTCGGGTATCTGCTGTCCGTCTTTTCCCTGAAAACCATTTTCGATAAGCCACTGCCGCACAAACTCTTTTGAGAGCTGTTTTTGGGCTTCACCTTTTTCCAAGCGCTCACTGTATCCTTTGCTATAAAAATATCGCGACGAATCGGGAGTGTGTATTTCATCGATCAGATAAATCGTGCCGTCCTTTTTACCAAACTCATATTTGGTATCTACCAATATCAGTCCTTTCTCAGCGGCTATTTCGGTTCCCCGTTGAAACAGCTCCCTGGTATATTTTTCGAGCATCACGTAATCGCTTTCCGAAACAAGGCCTTGCGACAAAATATCCTCACGCGAAATATCTTCGTCGTGACCTACATCAGCTTTGGTAGTGGGGGTGAGGATGGGGTTTTCAAATTTTTGGTTCTCAACCATCGCCTCCGGCATCGGTATGCCGCACAAGCTTCTTTTGCCAGCTTTGTATTCTCTCCATGCATGTCCGGTAAGGTAACCACGAATAACCATCTCCACCTTAAAAGGTTCGCACATATGACCAACGGTTACCATTGGATCGGGTGTGGCAATTTTCCAGTTAGGCACAATGTCGGATGTGGCATCCAAAAACTTTTCTGCTATCTGATTTAATACCTGCCCCTTAAAGGGGATCCCTTTGGGCAATACCACATCGAAGGCCGAAATACGGTCGGACACCACCATGACCAAATATTCGTCGTTAATATTATATACATCGCGTACCTTGCCTACGTAATGTCCCTTTTGCTTTGGGAAATTGAAATCGTTCTGTACAATTGCTTTGCTCATTTCTCAAATATTAATTGTTGTTTTTATTGCGCTTAGGGCAGGGAGCAGGGAGCGTGGGGCTTACCAACTGCTCACTTTTTGCTGCTCACTAATTTCCCTTCAAAAAATAATATAAATTAAGGTGACGGGATGTTCCCGAATCGAGTTCGGGACAGGCTGTTTCAATCCAACTGCTAACTGTTCACTGCTAACTGCTAACTGTTCACTGCAAAGCCTCCATTGCTGCGGCTTCACGTTTCATCTCCAGTCGCAGATAAATATTTTTTAGGTACTTGATATATTTTGTCTCTTCGAGATTCTCTTTTCTTAACTCCTCAAATAGCTCCCTGGATATCTTAAAGTCTTCTGTTACTTTCTTTAAATCTCGTTTTAAATAAACGTAGGTGGTATAGTTTTTATCCTTGTTATAAGCGTCCATAAGGCTCTGGTATTGGTCTTCGGCCTTGTTGTAATAATACACCGCCTTCCATTCTTTGGCTTCAAGATAGGATGGGTTTTCGTCAAGTAATTTATTAACAAACGAAAGTGCTTCCTTGTTTTTGTCGGTGTTTTCCAGTGCTTTTAGATACGCCATACTTTGCTCTTCGCTTGTTGATTTTAATTGAGGATATAGTTCTGCGATAGCGCTATCGTCGTTTGTCAGTAAAGCTTGCGAAAACTGTTGGTTCACCAAATACTCCCTTTGGCCATTGTTGTTTAAAAAATCGCTGTATTTATTTAAGGCAGCGTTGGTTTGTGCTGTGTTTCCCAACTTATTCATATTTAGCAAATAGTCTTTTACAGCATCCACCGTAACAGAATCATCCAAAGCCTCGGCATAATATTGAATAGCCGACGAGGCATTATCCAACTTGGAAGCCGAATGTGCTGTTTTTAAATAAACCGGGTAAGGAACTTTTTGATTGGCAGTTTTGTAGTTATTTATAACTGCCAGCAATTGGGAATATGCCTGCTGATAATTTTGATTGGCATAGCTAGCCAATGCAGCGGTTTCGGAACTTTCCAATTTTTTTAAAGGACTACAGCTATATAGCGTTGCGAATAGTATGCTTGATAATATAAAAACCTTGATAACTCTCATAGAAGTATTTTTTGTGCAAGGCAAAGATAAAAAAATGCCTATTGGATACCAGCACATTCGGTACATTCCGCTAATTTTTTTCGTGTATGGGAGGGTAATTGTGAAATTAAATTCTATTTTTGTCATCGCAATTGAAAAACGTTCAGTTTGCACAGGGGTTGTATACAACCCAAACAATAGGAGAGGTGACAGAGTGGCCGATCGTGTGCGCTTGGAAAGCGTATGTACTCGTGAGGGTACCGGGGGTTCGAATCCCCCTCTCTCCGCCTTCGCCCGCCATAGCAGTTTACGGCTATGGCGGGCTTTTTCATTTATATCATTTCAATTTTGTGCTTTGTGGTATGTCTGGCTACGGGCTCCTACGCTAGCGCCTCCGCAGAGAGGCTATTGCGCTCGCGGAAAGCTTCTGCAACAGAGCGCGGAGAAACTCCGCTAAAAAAAAACAGATAGAACCGCCTTTAACAGTCCCTATCGGTATGTACCACTAAGTTTATATATTCATTTTAAATCCCTTTAGGATTTTTTCATGCATGAGTCGCCTGCCAGCCAACCGGTTGAATAGGCAATTTGCAGATTGTATCCGCCTGTTTCAGCATCAAGGTCAATCATTTCACCTGCAAAATAAAGTCCTTTTGTAATTTTAGACTCCATTGTCTTTTGGGATATTTCATTGGTGCTTATGCCACCGGATGTTATTATGGCTTCTTTAAAAGAGCGATGATTTGTTATTTGAAATGAAAGGTTTTTTAGAAGATGGAGAATTTGTTTCCGCTCTTTTGATGAAACCTGATTACATTCCTTTTCAGTATTAATATTCAGAAGGTCAACATATACCGGAATCATACTTGCTGGTAGCCAGAGTCGAAAAACATTAATAACCTTTTTGTTTCCATGCGCATTAAGATCGGATATTAGTCTGTTATCTAGCTTTTGGTCATCAAGCGTAGGCTCTAGGTCAATTACTACTTCAACCTTGTTTTTATTCTGTAATTCACTAACAACTGCTCTGCTTAAAGTCAGTATAATAGGTCCCGACAGACCAAAATGGGTAAAAATCATCTCTCCAAAGGCCTCTGCTTTTTTCCTGCCATTCACCCATACCATTGCCTTAACATCTTTCAGGTTTAGACCTTGCAGTTTTTGAGCCACATCGCCCTCAGTCTCAAGGCCTACTAGAGCCGGTCTCACCTTTACAACAGAATGTCCTGCATGTCGCGCCAGTTCATATCCTTCGCCATTCGATCCGGTTGCAGGATATGAGTTCCCTCCTGTTGCCATAACGACATGATTACTCAGTAATTTTTGCCCGTTAGCTTGAACGCCTTTTATGGTTTTGTCTTCAATTATCAACTCTTCAACTCTAAAACCGCATCGTATCTCTACACTACAACTCTTTAACCATAGTAACAATGCCTTTAATACATCTGTAGATCGATTGCTGACCGGAAAATAACGACCATCACTCTTCAATTCAGCTTCAACACCATGCGTTTTAAGAAGTTCAATAATATCCTTTGAAAAAAAACAAGAAAAAGCGGGGCGCAGAAAACGCCCGTCAGGGTATACATGTTTTATAAATTCACTGATTGGGGCATTATTTGTGATATTACATCGTCCTTTACCTGTAATAAGCAGCTTACGTCCTTCCTGCTTCATTTTTTCTAGCACCAGTACCTTGCCACCCAACTCTGCTGCTCTGCCTGCTGCCAATAATCCTGCTGGACCCGCTCCTATAACAATCACGTCAAAATAGTTTATCATGAAAATGTAGTGATTAATGTGTAAGCCAGAATGCTTGTTTTTTCCTCATTTTTGTAAAGATTTAATTTGTTGTTTTGCTTCTGTTTCAGTATTGCTATTAGGGCCTTGTCCAATGTTAAGTTTTTTTAACCCGCATTTCAGTGGTCTAAATCATGCAATGTTGGATGACGACACAATTAACCAATTTAATAAATTCCTTTATTAATCTGCCATATACAAAAGTAGTTTCTCTCAAATAGGGTACTCAAAGTGAACTTTCAGTTGCCCCCTTCCCTCTGTCGGCCTTCGTCCGTCATTGCCATTTGCTGCAATGGCGGGCTTTTTTATTTATCTAATATAGCCTTGCGGTCTGCTATTTGCTCAAAACAAACCTGACTGATTTTGTTGCCGAATTCGTGTAATGCTTTCTCTGTTTTTTGTACCGTTTACGATTTCTTAATCACTATCAATACCCAATCTCCACCACTTCAAAAACTCTTTCGCCAGTGGGCAGTTTTAAAATGGCTTTGTCGCCCACTTTTTTATTGAGCAGTATTTTGGCCACGGGCGAAACAAAGGAGATTTTTCCTTTTTTAAAATCTGCCTCATCCACACCTACAATCTGATAGGTTTGCAGTTTAGGTTCGTTGCCGATCCTTAATGTTACCTTGGCTCCAAACATGATTTGATCGTGAGGCTGATCGTTTAGGTCAACTATTTTTGCATCCGAAATTCTATTGTTCAACAACAGTAGTTTGGCATGAATATGATTTTGTGTGATGCGGTGTTCATTTTCCTTGGAATGGCCCAATAGGTTTATTTCTGTTTGAAGCGCATTTTTCTCTTCCAGTAAAGCTTCCATACCCACCTGGGTAACATAATTAGTTGCACCCTTGGGTAAATCGGCTCTTGGTGGTACAATAGGAATTTCTTCCTGATCATCCTCCTTTGTAAATCCTCTGCTCATAATAACCTGACTTTAATTACAAACTATCATTTGTATAAAGTTGGTGTTTCTATTTCAAATAAACTAATGATTTACAATTTGGATTGGGTGTGTTGATAATGGCAGCGTTAAGTTGCTTTTAAAGGTTTGGTATTAACTAGAGCCTGCTAGAAAACTCTTTATTTCCCCTATTCTAAAAAATCCAGGCGTGTGGGATTAAAAATGTCGATAAGTGTACCGGACTGGGTGCATAAGACACCGTGGTTTAGATGAGGTGCGGCATAAAAAGCATCTCCTTTTTTTAATACTTTTTTTACGTCATCTATGGTTACTTCAAACTCACCTGAAGCTACGTAAGAAACCTGACGGTGCGGATGGTTGTGTTGATAACCAACGGCGTCTTTTTCGAACATCACTTTTACCATCATTATTTGGTCATCGTGCGATAATATTTGGCGACTTATGCCTCCACCTAAATTTGTGATTGGCAACTCGGAGGATATACAAAATGCTTTTCCTTTATTGTTTATAGATTTCATTTTTACAGTTATTTTGATGAGGTTTTTAATGGTAATATATCAGTATTATATAAAATAATTATTGATTTGGGAAACCATCCTATCAAAACGCATTTTATAGGATGGTTTTAACACTTTAGATTTCTAAACGTTAATACTACAAAGCTATTAAATTATATCACTATTGTCCGGTGAAACATTTGCATCTTAACTTAGTGCTCAAGCCGCACGGACTCTTACTTTTTGGCTACAGCCCCAAAAAGTAAGCAAAAAAGGCCGCCGCTGCATCCCGATTATAGTTTTGTAAGCTTTTTTTGAATAAAAAGCAACAAAAACTTATTTCGGGGCTAAAAATAAGACTACTTGTCTAAAATTCAGGAACTCGCTACGCTCAAACAGCCCGAATTTTTTGACGCCAATCCGTCTGATTTTTTTAACGGAAATTTTCTGAGGCGGAAGTAAGCCCTAACCTAATGAAAATATCTCAACACTATCAAAACATTACGTTTGATAGTGAATTAAAAAAAGTTTACCGGACACTAATGAAATTATATATCAGATAAAACGAGATCCAGTTTTTTTGCTTTTCCTCCTTGCATGTATTATATTAATAGCTACAATTCACGCTATTAAAATTATCCATTATGAGTTTCAGAATAGAAAAGGATACCATGGGGGAGGTAAAGGTGCCTACTAATAAATATTGGGGCGCGCAAACGCAGCGTTCACTCATCAACTTTCCCATAGGTCCGGTGGCTTCGATGCCAAAGGAGATCATACAGGCTTTTGGTTATCTTAAAAAGTCGGCCGCTTTTGCCAATCACGAACACAAAGTTTTATCGGTAGAAAAGCGCGATTCAATTTCGGGTGTTTGTGACGAAATAATCGAAGGTAAACTGAACGATGAGTTTCCTTTGGTCATATGGCAAACAGGCAGTGGAACACAATCAAACATGAATTGTAACGAGGTGGTGGCCAACCGCTCGCATGTGCTCAATGGTGGTAAACTGGGGCAAGGTGAAATGCCCATCCATCCCAACGATGATGTGAATAAATCGCAATCGTCCAATGATACTTTTCCTACGGCCATGCATATTGCTGCCTATAAAATGCTGATGGAAAAAACCATTCCCGGTATCGAAAAGTTGAGGCAAACACTCAGTGCCAAGTCGGAAGAAATGATGGAAGTGGTTAAGATTGGTCGTACCCACCTGATGGATGCCACACCGCTGACTCTGGGGCAAGAATTTTCGGGCTATGCCTATCAGTTGGCTTATGGGCTCAAAGCACTGAAAGCTACTCTTGCTCATTTATCTCAGTTGGCTTTGGGCGGAACAGCCGTAGGCACCGGACTGAATGCGCCCAAGGACTATGATGTGACAGTGGCCAAATACATTGCACAATTTACAGGCTTACCCTTTGTAACGGCGCAAAATAAATTTGAATCGCTTGCTGCGCACGATGCCATCGTAGAAAGTCATGGGGCATTAAAGCAAATAGCTGTTAGCCTTATGAAAATAGGCAATGATATCCGTTTATTGGCTTCAGGGCCAAGGTCGGGCATTGGCGAGATATTTATCCCCGAAAACGAACCCGGGTCCTCCATCATGCCCGGCAAGGTAAATCCTACTCAGGCCGAAGCACTGACCATGGTTTGTGCGCAGGTGATGGGTAATGATGTGGCCATTACGGTGGGCGGTTCCAACGGACATTTTGAGCTTAACGTTTTTAAGCCCATGATGATTTACAATTTTTTGCAAAGTGCCGAATTGTTGGGTGATGCTTGTACAGCCTTTAACGACAATTGTGCAGTTGGCATAGAGCCCAATCATGCGCGTATTAAAATGCATTTGGATAATTCCCTGATGTTGGTAACAGCTCTCAATACGCACATTGGCTATGATAAATCAGCTGCCATAGCTAAAAAAGCCCACAAAGAAGGCACAACCCTAAAACAGGCCGCCTTGGCATTGGGGTATCTCACTGCCGAAGAGTTCGATAAATGGGTTGATCCGGGTAAGATGATTGGGAACTTGTAAATTTTTACTGGTAACTACTCAGCAAGTATGGGTTGTAGGTAATGTTAAGGTTTATGTGATTAGGGGAGATTTAGAGTTGTGCTGTCCGAATCTCAAAGAATTTAATTTAGTGCATGTTATTTTTTTCATTGCCGTTGGCTTTAGCCAACGGTTATGAATGTGCAGCAACTAATGGCTTTAGCCGCATTTAGCCTGTTTAATTTAAACAAAAAAAACAATGGGCGGACATTTTTATATGCCGCCCATTGTTTTTTGTATATGCATCGGCTTGTTGCCGTGTATTTAAGGTGTCAAATCAAAAATATTAATTCACCTTATATTTGGTGTTTCCGTTTTTAAGATAATCCACAATTTGATTGGCTGCTGCTACACCTGCGTTAATGTTGGCTTCGGCAGTTTGTGCACCCATCTTTTTAGGCGTGAAAAAATACCTTCCAGTAAAGGGAGTAAAATCAGCTTTATTATCAGGTGCAATATCCGAGATATAAGCAAAATCAGCTCTATCTTGCATCAACTTAATCATATCGGCTTCATGGATAACCTCTTTACGGGCCGTATTAACCAATACCGCACCTTTAGGCATTTTATTAAGCAGATTGTAGTTGATGGAATTCTTTGTTTTGTCGTTTGCAGGTATATGCAACGAAACATACTGACAAGTGGAGTAAAGCTCCTCAACCGATTCAACCGGTATAACACCGTCGGCTTTTATCGCCTCAGCACTAACAAACGGGTCGAAGGCATACACTTCCATACCGATACCTTTGGCAATTTTAGCCACATACAAACCTACATTTCCATAGGCGTGTATACCAAGTTTTTTGCCTCTTAGTTCAGTTCCGTCAGCTCCGTTAAAGGCATTACGAGCCATCGAAATCAACATTCCAAAAACCAGTTCGGCAACAGCATTAGAGTTTTGTCCGGGTGTATTCATAGCCACAACATCGTTGGCGCTACAAGCTTCTAAGTCCAGGTTGTCGTAACCGGCACCTGCCCTTACTACTATTTTAAGTGCTTTGGCTGCTTGCACAACTTCCGAACTAACATCATCCGAACGCACAATCATTGCCGTAGCATCTTTAGCAGCAGCTAAAAAGTCGGCTTTGTCGGTATGTTTTTCTAGCAAAGCAAAATCGAATCCTGCTTTTTCAATTATTGTTTTTATTTGATCCACGGCAGCCTTGGCAAATGGCTTTTCTGTGGCAACAAGTACTTTTGTCATTTTAATTTATGTTAGATTTTTAATTTCTAATGCTTTGTGGCAAATTCCTTCATGGCATCAACCAATGCTTGAACACTTTCTTTAGGCAATGCATTGTAAATAGAGGCTCTAAATCCACCTACTGAGCGGTGACCTTTAACTCCTTCGCAACCTTTGGCTACTGCTAAAGCCATAAAGTCTTTTTCAAGCTCTTCGTACCCATCATTCATTACAAAACAAACATTCATAATGGATCTGTCCTCAGCGCTTTCAACAGTTGCTTTGAAAAATTTATTGCTGTCTATCTCATCGTATAGTAGCGTTGCTTTTTCAATATTCTTTTTGTTCATAGCCTTAATTCCACCATTATCCTTAAGCCATATTAGTGTTTGTAAAGCTGAATAAATAGGCAAAACGGGAGGTGTGTTGAACATAGATTCACCGGTAACATGGGTGCGGTAATCTAACATGCTTGGTATAGCTCTATCCATTTTTCCCAATGCATCTTCTTTTACAATGGCAAAGGCAAGACCAGCGGGAGCAAGATTTTTTTGTGCTCCACCATAAATAAGGTCATATTTAGAGATGTCAATAGGACGCGAGAAAATATCGGACGACATATCGGCCACTAAACGCACGCCAAGGTCGAGGTCAGTTTTTATCTCGGTTCCATAAATGGTATTGTTGCTGGTGATGTGCAGATAATCTAAATCCGAAGGTACAGCAAAGCCTTTTGGTATATAATTGTAGTTTTTGTCTTTAGAAGAAGCTACTTCGATAACTTCACCAAACAACTTCGCCTCTTTTTGCGCTTTGGTAGCCCATACACCGGTATTTAAATAACCAGCTTTGGTTTTTAAAAGGTTGTAGGGAGCCATACAAAACTGCAGGCTGGCACCACCACCTACAAACACCACCTGGTATCCAGCAGGTACGTCCAATAGTTCTTTAAAAAGAGCAAGAGCCTGATCCATTACTGCAATAAACTCTTTGGAACGGTGCGATACCTCCATAACGGATAAACCTGTTCCGGCAAAATTGATGACTGCTTCTGCGGTATTTTTGATGGTAAATTCCGGTAAAATAGATGGTCCGGCAGAGAAATTGTGTTTTTTCATAGGTTGAATATATTTATATTTACTTACTAGTCAATTTGAGACTATTACTAATTGTTCGCAAAAATAGAAAAATATGGAATCTAAATAGGGAATATTCTTACTATTTAATGATTTTTATCATTTAAAATCGGCTGGGTTTACAAAAGGTGTTTTTACAATTTCAGCTTTCAGGTTTTTGTTTCGTACTTTAATATAAATTTCAGAACCTAACTTGGCATAAGCTGTTTTTACATATCCCATACCTATTCCAGTTTTTAACACTGGTGATTGCGTTCCAGATGTTACTTTGCCAATGATGTTATTATCGGCATCAACAATTTCATATCCATGGCGTGGGATGCCACGATCAATCATTTTAAAGCCTTTTAAACGTTGGTTAACTCCTTCGGTTTTTTGAGCTTGCAGTATTTCCCTGTCGATAAAAGGTTTGTTGTCGGCAAATTTTGTTATCCATCCCAATCCTGCTTCAATGGGAGATGTGGTGTCGTCAATGTCGTTGCCATAGAGGCAAAAGCCCATTTCTAAACGCAAGGTATCCCGTGCACCTAGGCCAACAGCTTGTATTCCAAATTCGGCACCCGCTTCAAATATGGTATTCCAAATTTGCACAGCATCCTTATTGTACATATATAATTCAAAACCGCCGGCACCGGTATATCCTGTGTTTGATATAATCACTTCGTCCGCCCCAGCTATTTTTCCGGTGGTGAAACTATAATATGGTATTTCGGAAAGGTTAATGTCGGTAAGTTTTTGGAGGGTTTCAATGGCTTTGGGCCCTTGGATGGCCAGTTGCGAAATAGTTTCGGAGGCATTCTCAAGTTCGGCTCCCATGGTATTGTTTTTATTGCACCAGTCCCAATCTTTCTGCATGTTGGCAGCGTTTACAACCAGCAGATACTTCTCCTCTTGGTATTTATAAACCAAAAAATCATCTACTATACCTCCCTTACCGTTAGGGAAACAGGCATATTGCGCTTGTCCAACAGAAAGAGTGGAGGCATCGTTGGAACTCACTTTTTGAATAAACTGGAGGGCATTGGGCCCTTTTACCCAAAACTCTCCCATGTGCGAAACATCAAAAACCCCAACGGAATTACGAACTTGAAGGTGTTCATTTGTAATGCCCGTGTATTCTATGGGCATTTCGTAGCCCGCAAAAGGAACCATTTTAGCATTAAGCTTGTTATGGATAGCGTAAAATGCAGTTTTTTTCATGGTTGTATGTTTGTTAGTTATATTTGTTTTATTAACCTATATTTAAACTTTATCAGCTGATGCAAATGTATGCAATTGTCACAAGTCCTTTTATGATAATTATTCTCTTTTTGGGATTTATATGATTCAAAAAATAACATATTGTGTTCGATATTTTTTTAGATTGTATATCTTTAAGGCATAGATAGAATTTATAAGCTGAAGTTTTATGTTCTTTTGATAAAAAAGAATAAATTTGTCATATTTTTAAATAAAGACCACGCCTTATGGAAGGGGAGCATAAGTTTATAAATTTATCTTATCTTGAGGGAATTGCTGAAGGAGACAAAGATATCATTAAAGAATTGATTGAAATTTTTATAGAACAGATACCTGAGTTTACCGACGGTTTTGAAGAAAGCATGTTACGTAATGATTGGGTAAAAGTGGCTGCTATTGCGCATAAAGCAAAATCATCCGTGATGTCCATGGGAATGGAAGAGCTAGGTAGTGTTGATCTTAAGAATATGGAATTATTGGCCAAGCAGTTCAGGATTATTGAATTATCGGAGAAGAAAGATAAGAATGAAAAGCAGAACGAAGAGCTGACCAAACTGATTCAAAACCTCGAAAGTTATCCCAAAGACAGAATTAAATGGATTTTGGAGAATGCGAATAAAGAAAATTTGCAAAACCTGATTGATAAGTTTAATTCCCATTGCGAAAGTGCTGTTGGAGAACTAAATATTGAAATAAGTACCTATTAAACCTTACATACTCTTATGGTTGAAACAAGATTGAATGATGGAATGTTAGTTGCCGTTATTAAAGAATCGGACAGACTAACGGCTGCAGTAGCGGATGATGTAAAACGTGCATTAACAAAAATTATATCCGGCAGCAAAAGCAAGGTGATGCTAAATCTCTCCAATATCAAGTTTATTGATAGTACGGGGTTTGGGGTTTTAATATCTGCCTTAAAAACGGCGAGACAAAACGATACGGCGTTTGCTATGTGCTGTATTCAAAAAGATGTGATGAGTTTGCTTACCTTAATGAAATTAGACAAAGTATTTGAAATTAGCGATAGTGAAAGCTGTGATTAAGAATGAAGGTGAGTTATTATCGGTTTCATTCTAGCTTTGGTTAAGGCGAATATTTTAATAGTTTTAGCAACATGTGCAAAAAAAAATGCCCAATTCAGGAATGAATTGGGCTTTGCGTTTTTAACTAATCATGTAATCAAATCACTTCTATGGTCGATGCAGGAATCCAGCCTTCACTGCCGTCGCGTATATCTACTCTGTTCCATTCGCCCAGTTTTTCCAATATGTTTACCTTGGTTCCCTCGTGTAAAATAAAAAGGTCGGTGCCGCCCGATGAGGGTGAGCTTTTAACGCTTACCGAGGGCTCAAAAACAATGGCACTGTTGCGCTGCGTAAGCCGGTTTTTTTGAGCTGCTGAAAAATTAAAAGCTACTATGGCAAGCACAATTAAAATGATGGCTGCGCCAAATGAAGCTTGTTTTAAATTCCTTCCTCGTGAAAATAGAAATGTGCCAAAGCTAAGTACAGCAATAGCAAATGCAGCAATGGAGATAAGTGCCCAGGTATCGGATTTGGTTTTATTTTTAAAATCATTGAACCACGAAACCAAGAAAAATTCCCCAACCGTTTCTATTTTGTCGGTTATCTGCATGTTGCTCATCTCCAGGTTGTACCTAATATCTTTATCGTGCGGAGCAAGCAAAAGTGCCCTCTCGAAATTAAGAATGGCCTGGGGTAGCTGACCCGATTTATAATAGGCGTTACCCAAATTGTAATATACCTCGGCACTCTCGACCCCGGTTTTAAGTATATCGGAATAGGCCGAAATGGCTTCGTTATATTTCCCCTCCGTAAACAGGGTGTTGGCATTTTGATACCTGTTATCATCCTGGGCATAGGACGAAGTAAAGGGTACTAGGATAAGAATATATAGAATTATTTTTTTCATCTCAATATAATTAGACAAGAGATTATTAGACAAAAGATAAGAGACTACGAACACAACTTGTTCCGCTTATGCGGAAGAGGCACTGAGACGCAGACAGCCGTCGGTACGCTGTTGCTAAAGCTTTAGCGTAAAGACCATAGCCTATGGCGTGGGACGAGTTTTTTTCTTTTTAATCATTCTCTTATGTGTTTATTAATTTAAACTGAACGTTATTTCCCAATAATAAAGGGTGTGTCATATTTATTTTATTTTTTAATTTGACTATCCAACTTGCTGATATTAGCCAGCGCTCGTTGGTACAGTTTGTCCATTTGCTCGGATGCATCCGCACCCGGCGAGTATCTGGCGAATTCGCAAGTATCAAGTATCGAAATCAGCTCTTCACGTACCTCGTCTTCTGCACCTCTTTCGGCTATTAGCAAGCTAATTTTATCCTTATTCAATTCGCTAACGGGTAAATATAGCTTGTCGCTCAAATAGGTATAAAGTGCTTTCAGTACCTCGTCGTAAAAGGCTTGGTGATCCTTGGCTTTTAAATAAGTTGAGGATTTTTTCAAACGTTTTTGAGCCATCTTGCTGGCTCTTTTGTTTTTTGTTTGCAGTACATTCGCATTTTCGTGTATTCGTTTTCGATATAAAATAAATGCAATGGCCAACAGCAGCAAGGGTACAAAATAGCCCAAGTAAAACAGCATAGAGCCAAACAAAAATGTTCCTTTAGGTTTAAGGTGTGGGTTGCCGGTTTTTATAAAACGTATGTCCTTGCCTATAAACCTAACATCTTCGCGGTTAACACCCGATGGACTGTACGTTCCGGGAGCATATTCCTGACCATCACCATTTTTCTCCACCTCAATATTTATGGGTTGCGAACTTATTGTTTTAAAGCTTTGTGTTGTATAATCGAAATACGAAAATAGGAGTGGATCGATGGTATATTTACCAGGGAAACGGGGTATAACCAAATACTCAAAAGTCTTGCTGCCTTTCATTCCGGCAGTGGTATTCTGAAAGCTATTATTTGTTGTGGGATCAAAAAGGTCAAAATCGCTAGGGAAATTAAACTTGGGCGACGACATCAGTTTGTGGTTTCCAGTGCCTGATATAACTACTTTTATGGTAATTCCATCGTTAACTTTTACCGTATTAGCTGAGGTAGACACCTTCATGTCCAATTGACCTACGGCGCCCGAAAAAGAAGCTGGTTGGCCTGCTGGATAGGATTTTACCGTTACTTGAATGGGATCAGATTTAACTCTTTTTTTTACTACCCGAAAGTTATTGTCAAAGAAGTCATCAAAAATACTTGTGGATCTGCGACGTACGCGCTGCTTTATTAAAAACTCTATTTCGGTTGGCTCAATAGTCTGAACACCTGTGCTTTGGGCATACAAAACCTTTTTTTCGAAGGTGCCCACTCGGTATTGTTTATTGTTTACAACCTCGTAGGCCCATTCAATGTTACTGGCATCCGCTACCTCTTGTACTATAAAGTTTCGAAAATCGGGATGTTTGATGTCCGATACATTGTCCAAATCGATAACGGTGTAAATTTTAGTGGTCAAAACAAGTGGTTCGCCTAGGTATATGCTACTCTTGTTGTTAGTAACCTTAATGAAAAGATCATCCTTCGAAAAAGAAGGATCGTCGTTTGTGGAGCTTTCTTGCTGTTGCTGACGTTGTTTTGGTGATGTTGCTGCTCCGGCAGACTTCACCACCTCTATGGTCAGTTTGTTACTCGAATATTTTCGACCGTCAACGGTTATTTGGGCAGGCTCAATACTGTATGTCCCCGGGTTGTCGGATAGCAAAATATAGGTGTACGAATACTGCTTGCTACGTGTTATAGTTCCGTTAATAATTTGTGTGCTGGAGCTGGTCATTACACTGGGTCCCATTAAAACGGTAAAGTCGGATAATGGGGGCAATCGTAAATCACTACCTTCCTCGTTGAGAGAATAGACCAGCTGAAATTTTTCTCCTGATAACACAGCTTGTTTGGCCTGAGCCGTAAACTGGATATCCTGCGCACTTACGTTACCTATTGAGGTAAACAAAAGAACTAAGAATAGTATATTTTTTAGTTTGTACATCATCTTATCATTGTAATTCTTCGCAAAAATAGCATATTTACCAGTTTTTATCGATGTTTTTGGTAGGAGCCCCCTGAATTTTTCTTTTTTCGTCCTGCAGCTCTTGTTCATCTTGGTCTAGTGCATTAAGAATCCTTTGGGCAGCTTCTTTCGAAATTTGGTCTTCTTGAGGCTGCTGTTCGGGACTATCGGGTTTACCATCGTTGTTCGAGTCGGTGTCACGGTAGTCAGGAATGCCGTCGCCATCGCTATCTTTGGGCTGGTTTGGATTTTCGCCAGCTTCTTGCTTGTCGGGTATGCCGTCGTTGTCCGAGTCTTTGTCCTGGTAATCGGGCGTACCATCTTTATCGGTGTCCTCTTGCTCGCTCTTGTTGCCTTTGTTGTCTTCTTTTTCCTTGTTGTCAGGTATGCCGTCGCCGTCGCTGTCCTGATTCTGTTGATCCTGATTCTGTTGATCTTGATCCTTATTTTGATCTTTATTTTGGTCCTTATTCTGTTCTTTATTTTGATCCTGTTGCTCCTTCATTTTCATGGCCGCAATCAGGTTGTAACGTGTTTCGTTGTCTAATGGGTTGTTCCTTAATGCCTGCTTGTAGGCATCAATGGCTTGGTCTATTTCTTTTTTGGCCAGATGGGTATTGCCAATATTATGCCATAACTCAGCTTTTTGCTCTTTGGTCAGGTTTTCCTGGTTGATACTTTTGAACTGATTAAATGCTTCTTCGTACTTTTCCTGTTTAAAATAGGCATCGCCCAGGTTAAACTCCGCCTCATACGACGATTTACCTTCTTTAAGTTTTTCCAACGCCTTTTTGTATTCTATCTCCGACTCAATAAATTTCCCATCGTTATATTGGTCGTTACCGCTGCGTATATGTTTGCGCTCTTTTTGGCCAAACGCCTGTGCAGCAATTAATATCATTAGGATGCTTAATAAGCTTCTCATTTTTTCTCCTCCTCTTCAAACAGTTTAATTTTGCGTAGGTATTTGTTTTTGCGGTCTAATACCATAAAATCTATCAGTAAAAGTATCAGCGCTATCCAAGCGATATACTGAAACTGATTTTCGTAGTCGGAATAAATTTTGGCTTCCATCTCTGTTTTTTCCAATTTAGAGAGGTAATCTACCAAATCGTTCATCCCCTTACGTATGTTGTTGGCGGCAATAAATTCGGCATCACCGGCCTTGGCAATGTCGGCTAGCATGGCCTCATTGAGTTTTGAGATGACTACGTTGCCCTCTCTATCTTTCATAAAGTTATTTTTATCGCCTCCGGCAATTGGGATAGGAGCACCCTTGGGTAGACCCATGCCCACTGTATATACTTTTATACCCTTCTCAGCCGCAGCTTTGGCAGCACCTATGGCATCGTCTTCGTGGTTTTCGCCATCAGTTATCACTACAATGGCTCGGTTAACGTCTTCCTGCGGACTAAAAGAACTCATGCTTCGTCGGATGGCTGCCCCAATAGCCGTACCTTGTGTAGGTACTATGTCGGTATTTATGGACGAGATAAACATTTTTGCCGAGGGATAATCTGTGGTTATAGGTAGCTGAGTATAAGCCTCACCAGCAAACACAATCAGGCCAACCTTATCATTCTTCAGTTTATCGACCAATTGATAAATAGCTCTCTTGGCTCTGTCGAGCCTGCTGGGCTCAATATCCTGCGCGTTCATGCTGTTGCTCACATCCAATGCAATCATTATTTCAATTCCCTTACGCTTTACTGTTTCGAGCTTTGTGCCAAACTGTGGTCCAGCTAAGGTAAATATGATGGCTATAAAAGCCAGCAACATCAGGTAAAACTTTATAATCGGGCGCACCACCGAAGCACTAGGCATTAGTGGTTGTAAAAGCTCGGGGTTGCCAAAACGTTCCAAGGCCCGCTTTTGCCTTTGCCCAATCAAAAGACTGGCAAAAGCCAACACCGGAACAAGGATTAGCAAGTATAAAAAATCGGGGTGTTCAAATCTAAACATGGTATGTTTTAATTAGACTATTAGATAATAGATCGTTAGATTAATAGATCGTTAGGCTGTTAGGTAATTAGACATTAAACTCTTTTTTAAAAACGATATTATCAATACATAGATAAAAGTTTTAATATTTTTACAGTTGCCAAATTTTATGCCTTAGGGCAGATTGCGCAAAACGGTGCTTCTCAAAAACGCTTCCATCAACACACATACTGCAGCCAAAATAGCCCACAGCACATATTCTTCCGATCGTTTAGTATATTCTTTTACTTCTATTTTTGTTTTTTCCAGTTGGTCAATCTCCTCATATATTTTTTTAAGGCTGTTTTTATCCGTTGCCCTAAAGTATCTCCCATCGGTTATTTTGGATATTTCCTTCATCATATCTTCGTCTATCCTCACCTCTTCTTCTACAAGCCGGGTTCCATAGGGTGTCTGAATTGGTCTTTGCGCTACACCTTCAGTTCCCACTCCAATGGTATAAACCCTTACACCAAATGTTTTTGCTATTTCAGCTGCTGTAAGCGGAGCCACTTCGCCGCCGTTGTTCACCCCGTCGGTCAGTAGAATTATTACTTTTGATTTGGCATCGCTGTCCTTGATGCGGCTCACGGATGTGGCCAGTCCCAGTCCAATAGCGGTGCCATCCTCCACCATGTGGGTGGTTATATTGGCCATCATATTTACCAGTACTTTTTTGTCGGTGGTAAGTGGGCATTGGGTAAAGCTTTCTCCGGCAAAAATTACAATCCCAATTTTATCGTTTTCGCGAGCCGACATAAATTGGATAGCTACTTCTTTGGCCGCTTCCAGTCTGTTGGGTGTAAAATCCAGGGCCTCCATACTCGAGGAGATATCCATAGCCATCATAATATCGATACCCTCGGTAACCACGTCGCGCGAACTGTTGGACGATTGAGGCCGAGCAAGCACAAGCACAAGAAACAATATGGCCAGCGACCTTAATGCAATGGGTAAATGCCTCAGATAAACCTTCCAGCTAACAGGTGCTGCATCAAAACCTTTGAGGGATGATATCTGCAAGGAGGCCTGTGCATTTTTATGTTTCCAAATATACCAGGCAACCATCGGCACCACTATCAATGCAAGGTAAAGGTAATTTGGGTGTAAAAAGCTTATATCGTTCATTGTTTAATAATCTTCTGTTTAAAATTAGATAATAGATAATAGATAATAGACTAATAGATAATAGACGATTGTTGCTTATCTGATTTTTATATCCATTTTAACGAGCCTATCTTGTTCCGCAGCATTGCAGGAAGTTCTCCCTTAAATCTTATCTATGTCAGCTTCTTTGGCCAGCATATTTTCTTTTTCTTCCTCCAACGATTTCACTTCTTCTTTTTTTGTTTGATTTACAAAGAAGTAGGCATTTATAAGGCTTATCCCGTTTTCGTCGGGCAAGGGATTAAACTTAGCAAACTTTACCAAGTCGGCTAGCTGAAGGACCTGCCTGAGTTGTTCCATGGATTTGGGACCGATATCCAAGGTGCGCAGCGAATCGAATATTTCTTGCGATGTTTGCTCCATAGCCGGCTGGTTGTAACGGTGCTCTATATAGTTACGGATGGTATCAGTTACCTGTGTGTAAAACTCCTTAACTCTGTTGTGTTCCCAAAGTTTGGATGCCTTAATTTTATCCAGCTCACGCAGTGCTATCACGTGGGCTGGTTCAATAGGTTTTGGTTTGATAAACGACAATATGCTATCGGTACGATTTTTTCGCAGGTATAGGAAAAGCCAAATCAGTAATCCCAAAGCCAGTGCAATGCCTCCATATAGATAGATAAAACCCAATACCTCGCTAATCTTAAAAGGTGCATCAATAGGTTTTTTGATGTCCATAACTCCTTTTTCGGGATCTACCTCTTCAAAAGGATTTATTACCATCAGGCTTAACTCGTTAGAGGCCGCAATGTTCCTTGCATCCTGTTGGATAATCTCCAGTTGGATGGGTGGGATGTAATGCAAGCCACTATCGAAGGATGTAATGCGATAGAGTTGAGTAAGTACAAGGCGGTTGTTGTCTATTTTAGCAGTGTCCACCTCACCCTTTTCAACAATCTCAATGTTTTTGGTGATGGTATCCGTAAAGATCGGAAAATTAAGAATTAATCCTTCCGGTTGGCTTACTTCAAGCTTTAAGTCTATTTGTCCTCCAATAAAAATCATGGCACTATCGAGCGTGGCGGTAACATTTACCTGCTGGGCTTTGGCTGTATAGCCCACCGTGAGTAGGAGCATGGCCAACACGCTGATTTTTATGATAAAACGTTTTATCGTATTTATGGTTACAAAACCGTTCATTACATTCGTTTTTTAAATAGGTACATAAGCGACTTTACGTAATCTTCGTCTGTGCGGATGGAGGTATTGTCGATGCCGCACTTGCGAAATATGGCTTGTGTGCTCTGATCCTTGTCTCTCCAATACTTGGCATAGGCCTCTCGTACTTTAGCATTCGAGGTATCAATCCACGAATAACGGTCTGTTTCGGCATCCTTCAATTTTACCAGCCCAACCGAGGGCATCTCAGTTTCGCGTTTGTCGTAAATTTTTAATGCCACCACATCGTGCTTTTGATTGGCAATTTTTAGTGCGTTTTCAAAATTGTCGTCCATAAAATCAGAAATAACAAAAGCAGTACATCTCTTTTTAATGGCGTTGGTCAGGTATCGTATCGCTTCGGCAATATTGGTGGTTTTATTTTCGGGCTGAAATGATATTAACTGACGGATAATGTGCAAGATGTGTTTTCGTCCTTTTTGTGGGGTGATAAACTTCTCTATCTTATCCGAAAAAAAGATAACGCCAATTTTATCGTTGTTCTGTATGGCCGAAAACGAGAGCACAGCAGCTATTTCCGTAATGATATTTTTTTTGAATTTATAGGATGTGCCAAATTCACGCGAGCCCGAAACATCAATGAGTAACATGACGGTGAGCTCCCGCTCTTCCTCAAATATTTTAATGTAAGGATGATTGAATCGGGCAGTTACGTTCCAGTCGATATTACGTATGTCGTCGCCATATTGATACTCGCGCACTTCGCTAAAGGTCATGCCACGGCCTTTAAAAGCCGAGTGATACTCGCCCGCAAATATATTATTTGAAAGTCCTCGGGATTTTATTTCTATCCGCCGAACATTTTTTATAAGCTCCGCTGTATCCATAGTTTATTTGTAGTAATCAGTTATCAGTCAACAGTTATCAGTCAACAGTTATCAGTCAACAGTTATCAGTCAACAGTAAAGTTGGCAGTCCTTAGGTTCAGGCTCTTTGCCCCATGCCCCATGCTCCACGCTCTCCGCTCCCTGCCCTTAGCCCCAAAACTCTAAGGCACTTCTACCGTGTTTAATATGTCGTTTATCACATCTACCGAAGTAATGTTATTGGCCTCGGCTTCGTACGAAAGTCCAATCCTGTGTCGCATTACATCGTGACAAACGGCGCGCACATCTTCAGGGATAACATAGCCCCTGCGTTTGATAAAGGCGTAAGCTTTAGCGGCCATCGACAAGCTAATGCTGGCACGTGGCGAACAACCATAAGAAATCATCTCCTCGTATTTCTCCAATTTATATTGCGATGGGAAACGTGTGGCAAAAACAATATCCACGATATATTTCTCAATTTTCTCGTCCATATACACGTCTTTCACCACTTTGCGGGCTCGGATGATGTCCTCGGGCTTTAAAATGCAAGATGCCTTAGGGAACGTTTGTGCCAGGTTATGACGAATAATCAATTGCTCCTCTTCCTTTTTTGGATAGTCGATAACTATTTTAAGCATAAAACGATCCACCTGCGCCTCGGGTAGCGGATAGGTTCCTTCCTGTTCAATGGGGTTTTGGGTGGCCATTACCAAAAAGGGCTCTTGTAATTTATGGGTGGTATCGCCAATGGTTACTTGACGCTCCTGCATGGCCTCTAACAAAGCACTCTGAACTTTGGCCGGAGCACGGTTAATTTCGTCGGCCAAAACAAAGTTGGTGAAGATGGGGCCTTTTTTAATGATGAACTCTTCGTTCTTTTGGCTGTAGATCATCGTTCCCAAAAGGTCGGCAGGTAATAAATCCGGGGTGAATTGTATCCGGCTAAATTTGGCATCTATAATGGTGGCCAGTGTATTAATGGCCAATGTTTTTGCCAATCCGGGCACGCCCTCTAAAAGAATGTGGCCATCGCTCAACAAACCAATCATTAAACCTTCAATCAATTGTTTTTGGCCTACGATCACTTTGTTCATTTCAATGGTCAACATATCAACAAACGAGCTCTCGCTTTTTATTCTCTCGTTTAACTCTCTAATATCAACAGATTGCTCCATGCGTGTTATATTATTGTTAATTAAATAAAGCTGTTTTCAATGGATTCAAAATTAGTTTTTTAAAGACCAGTGGAAAATTTTGAATCGTTAAAAGATGTTAACGTAATAACTAAATATCCTGTAAATAGTATAATTTAACTCTTCCTTAACGTTTTGTATGGAATGCTTTAACTGTTGAACCAAATTGTTAGGGATTGGTTTTAATTACGAATTCATTTAAGATAATTCAGAGTAAGGAGTATGTAGTGAATATCATAATGTGAACTCGTATTTTACTAATAAATAGCAAATTTAAAATTAAAGAAATGAGCAAGTTTGAAGATAGAGATTTTGTATGCAAACATATGATGCTTAGAAAACAAGATATTGTAAAAGCCATCCATGAATTAAAACTGAAAAATATGGACGATGTGCAGGATGAGACAGGTGCAGCCACTATTTGCGGAGCCTGCTACGATGATGTGGAGGAAATTTTACACGAAGAGTTGAAGAAACAGAAGGAGGGGGAGGTGTAAGCGTAAAAGCGAACAGCGGAAATAAAAAAGCGAAAAGAACACAGCGAAAAACGTAAATAAATGAGACAGCGTAAAGTGGAGAGTTGAGAGAATAGTGAATATTGGAGACAAAGCTAGACTAACAATAATTTATGAATGAAAAGGCGAAAGCGCTGAACAAATGGTCAGAGAAGGTTGGCAGGCAATACTTAGCAACTTTAAAAAATACACCTAAGGTTAGCGATACGAGAGGTTGAAAATAATAAGCTTCGCCAAATCTGTTGTTTGACGGTTTGGTGTAAAATATTAGATTTGTGTTTGAATCGCAGATTTGGATGTGTGCAGACTCGATAAGTAAGTATTTAAAAAACCTTTACGTTTTATTTGAAAATGTTATGGGAAATAATAAGAAGAATGACCAAAAATAAAAAAGTCATCATCATAGGTGGAGGATTAGCAGGAATGTCGGCAGGTTGCCATTTGCAAAACAATGGATTCGATACTGAAATTTTCGAAATGCACGCTTGTTCTGGTGGGCTTTGTACTTCATGGAAGCGAAAAGATTACATGATAGATGGTTGTATTCATTTTATGATGGGCGTATCGCCTACGGATAGCAGTTATCAGTTTTGGAGTGATTTAATAGATATGAAATCCATCGATTTTATTTATCACGATGCCCATTGTGTAGTTGAAGACATAAATAAAAACCGAATTTCCTTTTACAGTAATGTCAATCAATTAGAAAACGAACTATTAAGTAAGGCTCCCGAAGATAAAAAGCAGATTAAAAAGCTAATTCGTCTCATAAAAAAATTCTCGAAGTTGAATTTACCGGTCGATAAGCCTTACGAGTTGATGAATATGAAGGATAAGTTAAAAGTAGCTTACCTAATGATGCCCTATTTATATACACTTTTAAAGTATGTGAAAATATCAAATAAAGAATTTGCAGCTAAGTTTAAGAATCCAAATCTTAAACGTGCTTTTGAAACTGCCTTTATTGGAGAAACACCATCATTTTATTCCATTATGACCATGGTTTGGCGACATAAAAAGGAAATGGGATATCCTAAAGGTGGAGCAGTTCATATTTCCAGTTTAATAGAAAAAAAATACAAAGCTGCTGGAGGAAACATTCATTTTAACTCCAAAACAGCTAAAATACTTGTCGAAAATAATGTGGTTAAAGGAATTGAGTTAGAGAATGGTGAGAAACACTATGCCAACCTTATTGTATCAGCAGCAGATGGACGTTCTACTGTTTATGATATGTTGGGTGGTAAATTCAAAGACCCAAATATTATTGAGCGGTATGAGGGGGATATTTTTGAAACGATTGATAAAACACTCTATGTTTCGGTTGGAATAAACAAAGATTTTTCGGATCAACCGCATAAGCTGCATTTTGAATTAAATAAGCCAATCAGAATTGACCCAATGACGGAATTAAACGTATTAGAAACCACCCATTTTTGTGACGATCCTTCATCTGCACCTAAAGGAAAATCGTTATTGTCATTAATGCCCGAATCAAAAGACTGGAAATATTGGGTCAATTTAAGAAAAACAGATATTCAGAAATACAAGCAAGAAAAAGAGCGCATTGCAAATGAGATTATTGAGGCTTTAGATAATTGTTATGGAAATGTTAAAGAAAATATTGAAATGATAGATGTTGCCACACCTGCAACATATATCCGTTATACCAACAACTGGACTGGTGGACAAATAAGCTGGAAAGCAACTCATAAAACTTTTGGAAAACCTACTTTATGGCAGATTAATGGTTTATCAAACTTTTACATGACCGGACAATGGGCAGGCATATCCGGTGGTTTGAGTAATGTTGTAATGATGGGTAATCATTTGACCCAGATTATTTGTAAAAATGAAGGTTTAAAGTTTAATCGTTAAAATAAATTTTTATTAAAAAAATCCAGAATTAAGCCATTAGTCTCTTCTATCGCATTTCTACCATCCATTTCACCAATCATGTTTTCAATAATTTCTTTGGTAATAATCTTATCAAAAAAAACCAGATCAGTAAATGCAAAATGTTTTGTTTTTGCTATCTTATGATATGATAGTTGGTTCATGTTTCTATAAATCACACTATTAGCCATCTGCCACTCTTTAATGTAATCACTTTCAATGAGCATGATAGGCTTAGAACTTTCCGTGTTAATCATATCTCCAAATTGAAAGCAATCCATATTAACGGATGCTTTTATACTTGGATTACTTAAACAAAGTTGATTTGAAAGTGCCCCTCCGAAAGAGTGGCCAAATGCACCGATGTTTTCAAAGTCTATCTTATTTATAATAGAGTTATTATTGTAGGTTTCATTTTTCAGAACACTTAGTAAATACAATGTGCTTTGCTGCCATTTTCCAAGAATTTCATCAAAACGAGACATACGTTCTAAAAAGTATTGTGTTAATTCTTCTGTACTCTTTTTATTTGAAGCTAATTTCTGTGCGAGCCAATATTGGAAGTAAGGTCTTGATACTTTTGCTCTTTGTAAATGAGTAGATTCCGTATCAATAATACAAATTTGCTCAAATACATGTGTGACAGAACAAATAATATATCCATTACTTGCTAAATTCTCTATTATTGATGAATAAATATCATTGCAACCAAACATATATGCTGGGGTGAATATTAGCATTGGATATTTTGATTTAGTAGCCGATACGGGTAAACCTTCAATTGAATTGGTTTTTTGCTTGGCTAATTCTTGAATGTCATTAAAACTAGTTCCTTTGCTTTTAAATGTTTTGTAAATCTCTTTTAAATCATATCCTTCTAAATAATTGTTGCACACGGAACTATCTTCGATTAAACTATCCGATGGATACCATATTTTTACGTGCAGACGTTTGTACTCTTCTTTATTTGAAACATAGTTTAATTGGGAAGAATCCTTTAAAAAAAACTCAGTTGTTCCTATGGAATATAAGCCTGTTGGTGCAGGAAGAAAGGCACTTTCCTTAAATTGAATTTGGCCATCAACTCCCGTGGCGATAAAACCAAATACAACTATAAAAAGGAGACTTCTGTTAATCCAGTTTTTCATTTGCTTTCTGTTTCTTTTGTCTATCATCAAACGCACGAAATTAAAATTGATCAAAATAAACGAGCTACAATTGGGATTGTTTTACCAAAATAAGTCCGTGCTGCTCTCCCTTAAAGTGGTTATAGATAAGGATGGTTTTTGGGACAGTGCATTCATGAATTATGGATGCTTTGGGGGCTTTTTTGCCGGCAACAAGATTACAGGCAAAGTAGGTGGCAAAAGCACTGGCTGTTGGATATTCACCAACTAAATTTTTAAAGCTATACAGGTTTTGAGTTTTGAACATTTCATCGCACACTAAATCGTACCAAAAGTCTGTTTTACAGTCTCCGTTTCTACCTACTATTACGGAGTCAATATCTGCTGGTATTAAGCCATTTTTCGAAAGGAATGTATTTGTAAACGCTATAATTTCTTCTTTTTGTGGATAGCATATATGGCTTACATCAACAATTTGGGCAACAGCATTAGTTGGTTTGCTCGATAGTAAAAACATACTAGAGCCTTCACCACAAACAGTTCCAGAGGTTTGAGAGTTTAATAATTCATCGGAACTTATTTCTTCTTTCTTATACTGATCGGCTTTTGTTTCTATATTAAAATTATATTCTGAAATTTCGTCTACATTGCCTACGAGGAGCGTCTCTGCCTTTTGTTCATCAAATAAAAGGAGTGCATCTAACAAGGCATTTTCAAATGCTAAACCCCTGTGAACGTGAGTCGTGTTGTACGATTTATTCTTACTCATAATGGCTAGGTTACCTGCCAGCGCATTGGGTGTGCTTTGTACAAAGTTGGTAGGTGTAAGCGTGCCTTCGTTGTAGTCAACTATTTGGATTAAAAATTTAATACAATCCTCCAAACCTCCTTCGCTGGAACCTAAAATGATACCATCTAATTTATCTTCGTCTTGTAGT
Source organism: Saccharicrinis sp. (assembly GCA_024635555.1). Taxonomy (GTDB): domain Bacteria; phylum Bacteroidota; class Bacteroidia; order Bacteroidales; family Marinilabiliaceae; genus Saccharicrinis. Next base: position 51,464 of record JAGXIO010000081.1, on the reverse strand, counting down.
ATAGGTAAAGCAGATCCTGTTCCCATTCGAATACACTTTCCCATCCTGCGCAGTTGAGCAGGACGAATCATTGCAGTGTAATCAGGTTCGATAGCCGAATATTTATTCCCAGTATAAGAAATGGTTTGTTGCATAAACTGACCGTTATGCGTGTTCTGGGGAGATATATTGGATGTTTTAATTACGTACATTAGATATCGCTAAATATAAGTGAAGTACAGTTTCCTCCAAAGCCATAAGAATTAGAGAGTACGGTATTGATTTCAATGTCGTTAGTGTATTGCATAACAAGCATTTTATGACAATCAGGAATTGCATTCGTGACGCGTAAACTCGGGTACATTTCGTTATTTACTATGCTTAATATACTATAAACGGCTTCTAACGAACCGGCAGCTCCCAATGTGTGACCTGTATATGATTTTGTTGAGCTGAATGGTGGAATATTAGCAAATACATTATGGAACCCGGTTAATTCAACCTGGTCGTTATTTTGTGTTCCAGTACCATGCGCATTGATGTAATTAATTGCTTCTTTTGATATTTTACTATCAGCTATAGCTTCTAAAATACAAGCTGTTACGCCATCTGCAGTTTCACTCATCGCAGAAGCATGATAAGCGTCATTCGTATTTCCTGCACCTAATATCTTAGCATATTTAGTTTTGCCGATACACACATCTTCTGCCTCCAAAACAATATAGGCAGCAGCTTCGCCAAGATTTAATCCTTCTCTGGCCACATCAAATGGCGTGCATTTTTTATCCGTAAGTATTTGCAGTGCATTAAATCCATTTACGGTGTATTTAGCCAGACTATCCACACCGCCTACAATAGCTCGTTTTGCGCGCCCGGTTCTGATTAGCTTCATACCAATCATTATTGCATTTGCACTAGACGAACATGCCGTATTTATGGTATTGGTAAAGCCTTTTAATTGATACTCTTTTGTAATTCTAAGGGTGTGAGCTGCGCAGTTATAAGATTGAGCGTATTCCGAATTTTTTCCATGTAAATTTGAATCTCTATATAGCTCATCCGTTAAACACATTCCCCCCACTGTACTTGCCGATATAAATGCAGTGGAAGAATCATTGATGTCTTTCTTCAGTAATCCTGCATGATGGATGGCTTCATCAAATGCAATAAAAGCTAGGGCATCGGTACGAGTAAGCCCTTTTTTATTTGGAATATTTACCTTTTGAAGTAAGGATGAAGTATCCATCTTTACTTCCCCAAAGAATTTCTCGCTTTTATATTTAGATTCTAAATATTTAGACTTTACAAGGCCGTCTCTTTCTGTTTTTAGTTGAAGATGATTTTCTTCTACATTGAAACCTAAAGGGCTAATGCAGCCAAGTCCTGTAACGTAAATATCCATTTATTTTTTGTTAGCAATAATAAAATCAGCCATGCTGTTTACATCTATCAAAATTTTACGTCCTTCGGTAGGGTTCGTAAGTTTAACACCATATTCTCTTTCCATCATCACTATTAATTCAAGTGAATCTATCGAGTCAAGCTCCAAACCGGCATCTCCAAAAAGAGGCATGTCGGCAGTAATCTCTTCCGGTGTATAATCTGATAAGTTTAGGTAAGTAATAATGTGATTTATCAATTCCTTTTTTAATTGTTCTTTATCCATTTCCATAGTGCTTAAATAATTTTATCAATTTTAAATTTCAGATAGGTTATCAGCTGAAAAGCAAGGCTGAAGGAAGCCAAAATTAGTATAATTCGGAATAGGTCGTGCCAATTTCCATTTTTTAAAAATAATATATAGTAGCCTTCAATGCACCAATGTAAAGGTGAAAACTTACTAATTATTTGCATATATTCGGGCATCACAAATGTGGGAACCCATACGCCACCCAGAGCAGCTAAAATAATTATTGAAATAGCTCCTATGCCATTTGCTTGTTCCTGTGTTTTGGCTAAAGCGCCAATCATCAGTGAATAGCTTACTGCGGTAACTGCGCTTAATAGTGTAATTATAAACATACCGGTCATATTCTGCGGCAAGTACAATTCCGGTAGGTTAATATGAGGAAATACGTATACCCCCATACTGAAAATTAAGAAAACTTGTAAGATGCCTACTGCGATGTACACAATTTGCTTGCTGCTGAGAATCATTGAGAAGCTTGAAGGCATTGTTTTTATGCGTAAGAAACTGCCCGAATTACGTTCCTTTACTATGTTTGTACCCAATGAAACCACCATAAAAAACATGGCAAATACAGTCCAAGCTGGCACATTGTGCTGAGTGGCATTAGGTGTTACCATTTTTTCGTTTTTTGAAGCTGGTGTGCGTTCTATTAAAATATGGTTCTTGGTAATGTTTTGCTTGATGTAATCAGGTACGGTATCTTGCCCCATTTCAGCATAAATGCTCTCTATCATACGAAAGCTCTCTATGCTACCCATATGCGCATATATCATACCCATAATCGATTGGCAGTAATTTTCCTGTAATACGGGGTCGTGTACAAACATAATCGAAGGGAAACTTGCCTCTTTAATTTCTTTATCTCCAAGCCCAAAGTCTTTTAACATTTGGATGCTGATATTATTTGACAAATCAGTGAGCATTTTTGAGAAATCAGCAGATATATAAATACCCGTTAAGGCTTCGTTTTTTGCCACTCTTTGTTTCAATTCTAGGGAGTCTATCGTATTGTTTTCAACCACTAAAAACATACCTGATTCCGATAGCATGTTTGATAATTTACCTCCTAATTCGCCATTGTCATGATTGGAAATCAACATCGAAATTTGATTGTTATTGACAATCCTAAATGCTGAATCCTGAATAATGGTAATGATAAATACGAGTAATAAAGGTAAGCCAAACATCAATGCCAAACCAACCTTATCATTAATAAGAAGTATCAATTCTTTCTTTATGGATATCCGTAGTCTATACATTATCTCTGTACTCTTTTCCTGTTAAAAGTATCATAATTTCCATCAAACCTGATACCTTATGCGTTGCATAAAGGTTTTGTAGCGTATCATTTGCTATCAATTTGCCGTAATCCAAAATGGCAATCTTCGTACAAAACTCTTCAGCTTCTTCCATGTGGTGCGAGGTGTATATAATGGTCATGCCTTTTTGGTTTAGTTCATTTAAAAAGGTCATGATGGCATTTTTCGACTGAATATCTACGCCCACCGTCGGTTCATCCAGAAATATAATATCGGGTTCATGAATAATCCCAATGGCCAGATTAAGCCTGCGTTTCATACCACCCGAAAAAGTCTTTACTTTTTTATGTGCTACGTTTGATAATCCTAACATCGCAAGTAAACTTAACAATCTTAATTTAACTTCCTTTTTAGTGAGTTTATATAGCGCTCCAAAATATTCCAAATTTTGATATGCTGTCAGTTCCTCATGCAATGCAAGATCCTGAGGAACAAACCCTATGCTTAGAGCTTCACCCTTGATTGGAAAGTTGTGAACTTTTCCTGAAGTCTGGGAAAAGAGTTTGCAGATGATAGAGATTAAAGTAGTTTTTCCGGCACCGTTGGGTCCAAAAATACCAAATTTTTCTCCCTTATTAATTATGAGAGAAACATCATGTAAGCTATAATCCTTTGAACCTTTATAGCGCTTACTCAGATTTTCTATTTGAATGATAGCCTGACTCACTTATTTTAATTTAATTTTAGACAAGCGTTTAAAAGCCTCTTTTTCTACATCACTAATATCATATAATAAATCATGCATGTTATTGTAATCACTTTGTTCCGAAGCACGTCCACGCAATGCACCTGCCATTAGCATAGCACTTTGTCTCCACATATCACCCGCTTTAGTAAATTCATCAGAGACTTCTAAAAGTTCTTTACTGTCAAAGTATCCAGCGGCTTGTTCTAGGAATGCGGCATACATAAATCGAAAACCGCCACCTCCAGTGCCAATTTCTTCTTGCATGCGTATGATCTGACCCAGATATTGTCCGGCTCTGCGCGGCCCTAATTTCTCACGCCAACCTTTTACTTTCCTTGCAGTATATTTTATGCCACTTACACCTGCAATAGGACCGGGTATATGCAACATATCTCTCACATTTCGCTTAATACCTTTTGCTATTCCCGTCTTAATATCCTCCTTAGTAATATCACCAATTTTATTGATGTAATACAAATGACCTTTGGGAGCAAATACACCTTTAGCGAAACGGACTGTATTCATTTCTACTTCTGAAAGTGTTGTAACGTTCTCCATCACTGGGTCACTCACCAAGTAATTTCCATTTTCTTTACCATAAACAATCAAGTTATGCGCATTAAAATGGAATCTATATTCTTTAGGAAAGTAAGTCAGGTTATATACTCCAACCTGACAACCTATCAGCTTATCTTGTTGTAAGAGCTTATCCAGATATTCCTGAGCAACTCTAGGATTGCTGAATTTTTTAGACGCAATATCAATATGAAGGCTTTTGCACGTGCGTTTAAAAATTCGACCAGGCATAGTTCTAAAAGAAAATGCAGGAATGCCGTTTACTTTTATAAACGGTAAGTGTATGTAAAACAATCCGGAACCCATACCAAAGGCTAAAGGCTCAGTCATAAAATCCTGGCCGTGTGACTTGATGAGGTTGGTAATAACGCCATTTTCACAATGTGCAGATTGAGTATGCGTATATTGGTTTTGCATTAGCCTTTAAAAAGTTTTAATTCGTCAATGCTTATATTAAAAACAGACGCATATTTTTCAAGCGTAGAATTCTTTATTCTTTTGAACACGCTTGGTTTAAAATGCCTTTTCACTCTAAATTTCATAAACCCAACGTAACTAGCTAATATGGCTTCATCCATCAGTTCTTTTTTCATGAAATAAAATATGGGACTTTTGGTTCCGTTCATCACATCCTTACGCGCCTCTTCGAGTTCGCCGTTAATATCTTCCCAAGCAGAATCGAGTGCTTCTGATTTTACACTCCAACCGGTGCTTAAACCGGTGTCATATTTTCCATCCTCACCCTTCGCATAGATTACTTCATCCGTAAAGTTTTCAAGTGTAGATTTATCTTGCGGTATTTCCCCTTTTTTCACGATAGTAGTGATTAGATATTTTTAGCAGACTGTTAACAAGCAATATGCGTATGAAAAGCGAGCACTTTCCGGAACAAGTAAAAGAATTTTCTCTCCTTTTTTAAGCTTACCAGAATTCACCAGTCCATCAAGCATAATGTAAATCGACCCGGCACCAATATTCCCTTTCTCCTTTAAATTAGTATACCACTTTTCATAAGGTATTCCAATTCCATTCTCCTTTAAAATATTATAAATCTTATCTTTAAAAAAGTAGCTAGACATGTGAGGAAGTAGATAGTCAATTTCATCTACTTTAATTTTATGCTTCTCTAAAAAACTCTTCAACAAATAAAAACCTTGAGTTACTATTTGAGCACTTAAAAGTTTCACATCTTGTTTTATACTTAAAATGGATTTTGTAAGTAGTTCTTTTTGAGGAATATCCTGATAACTCTTTAAAGAACCATCCTTCTGTTTTTCTGCTCCCATATACATGCAAGAATCATTTTTATTTGCAAATGACGCAAGCTCTATCCATTCGATACGTAAAGATATACCTTCGGTATTTGGTTTGTTTTGCAATTGAAAAGCTCCGGCACCATCAGATAACATCCACCGTAAGAAGTCTTTTTCGAAAGCGACATAAGGGTTAGCTTCAAGAGCTTCTATATGTTTGCCTTCGTCTTCAAAAGTATCTGATTTGATGATGGATGAAATTCTTTCGGAACCAGCACACACTGCATTTTGCTTTTCGCCGGTTTTAACCGACATATATGCATATTTTAGCGCGTGCATTCCTGAACAACAAGAACCGGCATTTGATGTTACTTCAATTACTCCAATCTCCGGCAATAAACCATGAACCATAATCGAATGAGAAGGCAGTAATTGATCTGGAGTGGTTGTGCCACAGGTTAATAAATCAACACTTGAAATAGATTCGGGATTAGCAACAAAAAGATTTTTAATCGCTAACGATACCATTTCGGCATTTGTGTGCGTAGGAATTCCCTCGGGAGTAAGCGCATAATATCTTTGTTCGATACCATTGCTGCGCAAAACAATTGCTTTTGATTTTGAAGGCCTCCCATTAATATAACCTAAGTAACCTTCCATATCGTTATTTGATACAGCTTCATTAGGTAAAAAAGTAGATGTTTTTGTTATAAAAACGTTGGTCATTCCATTTCAAATTTATTACTGCAAATATAGAATTTTCTTTTGTTAATTCTCTTGTAAACAAAGGGTAGTATTAGCAGCTTGAAAATGCTTACAACTATTGGAGCGATAAAAAATAAAGCAACAATCAAATAGTACTTGTAAATGGTAAGTAAAATTTTTCTTTTTTTAGGAGTTGTACCGAGTTTGGTAATTAAAATAGACCAAATTTTAAACACGCGCCTACCTGCATTCTCAACAAACCATATTCCTGTTTTTAAAGTTATTTTACCTTGTTTAAGTATTTCTGTCTGAAGGTTTTGAAACTCATTATTTTGAATGGCTGTATTCAAAACGTCAGTATAACTGCTTGCTTCTTCAATATCCTTGGAGCTCACACCGGGTTTTGGGAAAATCCCCCATTTTTTAGTTTTCTTACCACTTAGCATCCAATGCAGAATTGTAAAAGCACTGATATAGTTATTGTGCGAGTCGTTAAAAGGAATATTTCCAACAATTTTTCCTCCGGCTGCTGAAATGCGCTTGTCTACACTAATTTGTGCATTAACCCACATATTTCGTGAGCCAATTATTGTTATCACCGGCGTATCTTTTACGCGGTCTAAAAAACTCTGCTCTTGAAGTAAGGAACTTGTTGGAATGGATGGAGATAAAAACCAAGGTTGATATCCTAATATGATAACATCATATTTTTCATGTTTGTAATTGATCGGGTTAAGCTCTGTTTTAGTTTCAAGAACAGATTCGGGCATGGTATCAAAAAATGATTCAGATGTCCATGGAAATGGAAATTCATTTTTTGGTTTGATTTCAATTCTGTCAATATCTGCTTGATCTATCCGATGTGTGCAGTTTGTTATTAATTCGTTAAGCTGCCCGGTCTGTGAATAGGAAATAATCAGTATTTTCATTTAAGGCTTTAGGTCTTTTTTGTGAAGAATCTTAGATTTTTTGGTGTAATTAACTATTTGTTTTTGAATGGAATAATCCAGTTTTGAAAAATGTGTAATAATTAAATTCTTATCCTCTTTTATTTCATTTTTGTATCTTAGAAAAACCGGTGATTGTTCCTGCACAGCAAAGCGTAAAAAACGATACTCTATATTATTTGGTTGATCTCCAATCTCTTTCTCCAAAAGTATTTTGCCTTTTTTAAATGCCTCAAGTTTTGATTTTGGATCAGAAAGAAGAGGTGCCATCTGCATATACAATGCTCCTTTAAATGCATTTGTTGTAGAATTTTCAGACTCTCCTTCAAGCTGCATAATTAGGTTGTTTACATCTTCCAATGAATCACTGGAAAATACCGAGTAAAACTGGCTTCGTTCAATCGCATTTAAGTTTAAACCAATCAGTAAAAAACTTAAAATTACAATTACTTTTGTTCCTATATGTTTTTTCACAGAATAGGTATATTTCGTTTAACCGACAAAGTTATAAAAGTATACGAAAATACAGCTTTCTCATAGATTTATTCACAGCTACACAAATACACATTTGGGTTTAGCTATAGTATTACTCGAACTATATTCACTTTTACAACTGTTTGTGGATAGTTGAGTTTAAAATAGTATTACTTTTACGTGTCGAGAATTATAAAACATGAGCGCTAGCAACAACTACTTAAATAAACCCACCACCATCAATTGCAATGGACAACTCATTGACATGACCCAACCTAGGGTGATGGGGATACTTAATGTTACACCTGATTCGTTTTATGATGGGGGCAAATACAATAACGGTACAGTGATTTTAAGTAAAGTGCAACAAATGCTTTCCGAAGGTGCTGACATTATTGATATAGGTGCATATTCGTCGAGGCCTGGAGCGCAGCACATAACTATGGAGGAAGAGTGGGAGAGGCTTGCCGAAGTTTTAGAGTTGGTTAGGAAAGATAAGCCGGATGCCCTGTTATCGGTAGATACCTTTCGCGCAGAAATTGCCAAACGGGCGGTTCGCGAATTTGAGGTGGATATAATTAATGATATTTCGGCAGGCGAGATGGATGAAAATATGTTTGCTACCATTGCGGAGCTCAATGTGCCCTACATCATTATGCACATGAAAGGTACGCCCCAAAATATGCAGCAAAATCCTGTCTATAAAAACGATATGGTGTTTGAAATAATTGATTTTCTTGCAGATAAAAAGAGGCAATTGAGCCTTATGGGTGTACACGATGTAATCATAGATCCGGGCTTTGGTTTTGGAAAAACTCTGGAGCATAATTATACGCTTATGAATCGTCTTAACGAAATGAAATTGCTGGAACTGCCCATGCTAGTTGGCATTTCGCGTAAATCGATGATTTATAAATTGCTAGGCACAACAGCAGAAGAGGCATTAACCGGAACAACAGCGCTAAACATGATGGCTTTGGAGCGGGGCGCAAATATTTTAAGGGTGCACGATGTAAAGGAAGCCAAGGAATGTATTCGTATATTTAGCAAAGTTCTGGTGGTGTAAATAATAGCTTTGAAGTTAAATAATGGAAATTAAAATATGACATTTTTAGATATACGTTTCATCGATCTTATCGATATTACCCTAGTGGCCTATCTGATGTACAGGGTTTACAAGCTTATCAGAGGTACCGTGGCTCAGAGCATCTTTTTCGGTCTCTTTGCTTTTATAGCATTTTGGCTTTTTATTAAGTCGATGAACATGGAGCTATCGGCCACCATACTCGATAATATTGTTAACGTGGGTGCGATTGCCTTGATAGTGGTTTTTCAGCAAGAAATAAGACGCTTTTTTCTTTTGCTGGGTACTAAATACAACATTGCCAACCGCTTTTCCTTCGAAAACATTTTTTCGAGTCCATCAACGGGAGTAATGAATATTTATCACAAGCCTATTGTGCGTACCTGCCAAAATTTGGCTAAGACCAAAACAGGAGCTATCATTGTTATCTCCAGAAAGTCGGAATTATTAGACTATGTGCGTACAGGCGAATTGGTTAATGGTGTAATATCGAGCCGTTTGCTCGAAAATATTTTTTATAAAAACAGCCCTTTACACGATGGAGCCGTTATTGTAGCACAAAACAAAATTAAAGCCGCAGGTTGCATATTACCCGTTTCGCAAAGCTTCGACTTGCCTAAAAAATTGGGTCTACGGCATAGGGCTGCACTAGGTATAACAGAAGCCACCGATGCATCGGCAATTGTGGTTTCAGAAGAAACGGGAAAAATATCTTACTTTCATGCCGGTGAAATAAAACATGGCGTTACCCCAGAAGAATTGGAAGAACTCTTGCAAAAAGAATAAAACAAGAAGCCGTATGCAACCTATAACAAACCTTTATATATTACTTATACTTTTACTGAATGCAGGTGTTATTTGGGGAAGCGTTGTATTGCGTAAAAAAATTACCGAGGGAGTTAAATCACTTGTAGTCCGTGCAGTTTCATTTATCGTTATTCTTGTTATAGGTGGTGTTTCTATAGATATTACTTTGCGGCTTTTTGATATAAATCTGCTCGAAATCATTGATGTTGAATTGTTCCGTATTGGCAAAAACATTCCCATTTCAGGGTTTTTATTAGCCTTTCTTTTCCTTACATTTTCTTTACTGATAATTATCAATCGTTTTTTGTCCAAGGCATTTACCCAAAGCATAGGGATTAATTCTATACCCCAAAAAATGACCAAGGTGGCCCGTAGATGGGTTAGTTTTTTGGCTTTTTTGATTTTAATGCGCGGACTGGTTGGCTTTACCGACCATTCTTTTCAGTTTTTTACCATCAGCTTGTTTAGTATTCAAAGCGTGCAAATTACCATCGGTAAAATACTCCAGGTGATGTTTATCGCCTACACCGTGCATGCCGCTATTATGGTGTTGGAGGTTTTTTTCGATCGCCGTATTTACCGAACAGGTATCGATGCCGGAAAAGGACATACCGTATTCCTGATAGTAAAATATTTTGCCTGGGTAGTTGCCATAACGGTCATTATTGGCAGTTTGGGTATCAGCGTTACCGTGCTGTTGGCCGGTTCGGCCGCCTTATTTGTAGGTTTGGGTTTTGGAGTGCAATCCTTGTTCAACGATTTTGTTTCGGGACTGATGATACTTTTTGAAGGCACCATTCGCGTAAACGATGTGGTTGAACTCGAAAACGGTATTGTGGGTAAGGTGCAAGAAATAGGACTGCGTACTTCGAAAGTATTAAATCGCGACAGTATCATCATCATTATACCCAATAATAATTTTGTGGGGAAAAATGTAATCAATTGGACTTACAACGAGCATAAAACTCGTTTTAAGGTAAACATTGGCGTGGCCTACGGTTCCGATGTGCGATTGGTAGAAAAGCTTTTAATCGAGGCAGCTCTTGAGCACGAAAAAGTGCAAAAGCAACCACAGCCCATGGTGTATTTTAACGATTTCGGAGAATCGTCTCTGGATTTCAGCGTGTTTTTTTGGAGTGAGGAATCATTTTGGGTAGAGCGGGTGAGGAGCGATATACGTTTTACCATCTATGATAAGTTTGCCGCTCATCATATTAAAATACCTTTTCCTCAGCGTGATTTGCATCTTAGCTCGGGGTTTGAATCTTTCAATACAAAAAAGAGCGAAGAGTAAAAGTAATTCTTCTTACCTGAAAGGCCAAATACTGTTGGCATTTTACTAATTTTACCTATTGTTTAAATTTAAAAAACATAGTTTGATATGAAGATATGCTTAACCGGAGGTACCGGATTTTTAGGTTCGAGGCTAAGCCACCTTTTTAAACAGAATAACATGGAGGTGGTTAATATTACCAGAGCCGATTTTAACAAAGAGGCGAAAGTAATAGCTCAAAAGATGGAAGGAGCCCATACGGTTATTAATCTGGCAGGTGCACCTATACTTAACAGATGGACAGAAAGTTATAAAAAAACAATCAGGGATAGTAGGGTGGAAACCACAAAAAAGCTGGTTGAGGCTATTTTGGTGGTAGAAAAAAAACCAAAGATTGTGATGTCGGCTTCGGCTGTGGGTATTTACGATGCTGTTTATGAGCACGATGAATTTTCGGACAGACTGGGCAATGATTTTTTGGCTTCGGTATGCAAGGAGTGGGAAGCGGCGCTGGCTCCATTGCGTCAAACGAACATAAAACTTACCGTGGTGCGGCTGGGTATTGTGTTAGATAATAAACAAGGAGCGCTAGGTAAAATGATTTTACCTTTTAAATTAGGACTGGGTACCATTGTGGGCGACGGAACACAGCCATTTCCTTGTATCCATATTGAAGATGCTCTTTCCTCCATTTGGTATATCTTAAACAATCCAAAATCGAATGGGATATATAATCTTGTGATACCAGAAACGATTTCTAATCGATTTTTTTCGAAAACATTGGGCAAAAAACTTCACAGACCAGTAATTTTAAGAGCCTACAGTTTTATTATTAAAATGATTCTTGGCGAAGGAGCTGATGCATTGCTCAAAGGTCAAAAAGTACGTCCCCGAAGATTGTTGGAATTGGGCTATCCTTTCCAGTTTGCTACAATTGATGACATACTTCAGGATTTGGTTATAAAGAAATCGTAGAGAATTACAAATGTTGAACAATTGTTGTTGATGTTACTTTATACTGCTATGATAGGTTAGACGGATTTTCAAATCACATCCTGACGCTTATTTTGTCTTAACCATCTTTTAAGCTTAACTAAAAAGGTTTTTGTGTTATAATCTTGATGTTAAATACTTGATACTAAATTCTAGATACTATAATCATACAATGAAAATCGATAGACAATTACTTCAAAAATATAATGTTCCGGTACCTCGATATACCAGTTATCCTCCGGCTAATCATTTTACCAGCGATTTTAAGGAGGAGGATTTTCGGACTCTTTTGGTAAAATCTAATACAGAAGAGCCATCTAATATCGCCTTTTACGTGCATATACCCTTTTGTGCACAAATATGCCATTACTGCGGTTGCAATGCCTTAAAAATGGGAAGAGCCGAAGAGATTAGGCTATATGTTGCCGCAGTGAAAGAGGAAATAGCATTGATGGTTAGCATCATTGACCCAAAACGGAAAATATCGCAAATTCATTATGGTGGAGGTACGCCCAATGCTATCAAAGCATCTTACCTAAAAGAAATCAACGATATTTTATTCAGTAGTTTTGAGCTAATCGAAGATGCCGAGATTGCCATTGAATGCAACCCCGCTCATTTAACGTATACTTATTTAGATGAGCTTTTTGATGCAGGATTTAACCGTTTTAGTTTTGGTATCCAGGATTTTGATGAAAATGTTTTAAAAGATGTGAACCGAAAACCTTCGGCCTTGCCTGTGGGGGATTTGGTGAGCTATGTAAAAAATGCCAATAGCAAGTTTGCCGTCAATCTGGATTTTATCTATGGTCTGCCCGGCCAAACGGTCAGCAGTTTTTGCAAATCCATCGAAAAAGCGATTGAAATACGACCGGATAGATTGGTCACTTTTTCCTATGCGCATGTGCCCTGGTTTAAAGAACACCAAAAAATACTGGATAAAAAAGGTTTGCCATCGGCTGATGATAAGTTGGATATGTTTTTGGCGGCCTACGAATTGCTTTTAAAAGCGGGTTATGTTTCCATTGGGCTCGATCATTATGCCCTGCCGGAGGATGAACTTTGCCAAGCATTGAGCAAACACCAGTTGCACCGTAACTTTCAGGGGTATTGCACCAAACGCACTACTGGGCAAGTTTATGCCGTAGGGGTTTCCTCCATAAGTCAGCTTTCGGGCGGATATGTGCAAAACACCAAGAGTGTGAAAGCCTACATCGAATCCATAAATAACAGGGTGTTGCCCGTTGAAAAAGGGGTGTTGGTTACAAATGAGCAAAAGATAATCCGCACCGTTATTAACGAATTGATGTGCAATAAATTTATCGCTTGGGAAAATGTGGCCGAAAGTTTTTCGATGGATGTTCTAAGTCTTAAAAAGTTGATAGCATACGATGAGGTAGTTTTAAAACAGTTTAGGGAGGATGAGTTGATTCACTTTACACCCGACCATCTGGAAATAACCGAACTGGGCACCATGTTTATTCGTAATGTTGTGGCTTCGTTTGATCCTGCTTTGGCCGGTAGCAATAAACGTTATTCAAACGCAATGTGATTATGACGGTAAAAAAAGTAGATGTAGTGGTTATTGGTGCCGGATTGACGGGACTTACCCTGGCCTTTTATCTCGAAAAAGCGGGTAAAAAAGTAGCACTAATAGAGAAGTCGGATAGAATAGGAGGTGCCATACAAACGGTACACGAAAAGGATTTTATTTACGAAATGGGACCCAACACAGGTGTCATTGGTACCGAGGGCATCGTGCAGTTGTTCGAGGATTTAAAGGGGCATTGCGAGTTGATTACACCCAATCCGGTAGCTAAGGAGCGTTGGATATTAAAAAACGGACAATGGGAGCCACTTCCATCGGGGCTTTTGTCTGCCGTAGCAACACCATTGTTTAGTTTATGGGATAAATTTAGGTTATTAGGCGAGCCCTGGCGCAAAAAAGGTATGAATCCCGATGAAACACTGGCACAAATGGTAAAACGCCGTATGGGAAAGAGCTTTCTGGATTATGCCGTAGATCCTTTTATATCCGGTATTTATGCTGGTGATCCCACCCAATTGATTACCCGTTTTGCCTTGCCCAAGCTGTACCTATTAGAGCAGAACTATGGCAGCTTTATAAGGGGAACCATTAAAAAGCGGAAAGAACCCAAATCAGAATTGCAAAAAAAGGTAAGTCGTGAGGTGTTCTCGGTTAAAGGAGGACTGCAAAATTTGATTACGGCCTTAGAAAACAATATATCAAAGGATGCTGTTTTTTGTGGAAGTGAACAGATTAAAGTATCCCAGAAAGGTGCTGGTTTTTCAACCGTGTTCAATACCAAAGATGGTGGTCTAGTTTATATAGAATCGGATAAGGTGATAACAACATTTGGGGGCGAGGGTATTATGGATGTTTTGCCAATGCTGCCCAGCAATTTGTTGCAACCCGTGGCCGATACTACCTATGCCAAGGTGGTGCAAGTGGTGGTTGGATATAAGCATTGGAATGGTAAAAATATAAATGCCTTTGGAGGCTTGGTGCCAAGTGTCGAAAATAAGGATATTCTTGGTATATTGTTTCCCGGCGCTTTATTTAGTGGACGATGTCCAAAGGAAGGAGCTTTATTGTCGGTTTTTGTGGGTGGGATAAAAAAACCGCATATGATTACTAAAACGGATGAGGAAATTGAACAGATAGTGTTAAAGGAAATAGAGTTGACCCTACAATGCATCCAAAAACCCGATTTGATTAAAGTATTTCGATATCCCAAAGCCATTCCGCAATACGACATTTCCACCAAGGAACGGTATGTAGCTATTGCTAGCATCGAAAATGAGTACAAAGGTCTGCACCTTGCCGGAAATATTAAAGGCGGTATCGGAATGGCCGACAGAGTTCAGCAGGCTTGGGAGTTAGCTAAAAAATTGGTAGATGAGGAGTAGGGGTGATGTTAGAAGTAAGTTGAAATTTAGTATTCCATTAGATAAGCCTTCAATACCATTATCTTCTTGTCTCTAATCTATTATCCTAGCCTGCCAACTGGTAGGTAATAATCTAAAAATATATGAGCAAAGCATTGTTAATCATTAATATAGGCACACCTGATAAACCAGAAAAAAAAGCTGTACGAAGATTCTTGACTGAGTTTTTGAATGATAGACTCGTGATTGATATTCCATGGTTATGGCAGAAAATATTGGTTAACGGGATTATCATCCCTTTTCGACTTAACAATTCTACCAGTCTTTACAAACGGCTATGGTCAAAGGACGGTTCTCCACTTTTGTTTTATCAAGAACGATTGGTTGCAAAACTGAATGAAAAATTCAAAGGAGAGTACGATGTGTATTCGGCCATGCGTTATGGCAATCCATCCGTAAAGAGCGTGTTATCAGAAATAAAGGAAAAGAATTACGATGAACTGATTGTGTTGCCCCATTATCCGCATTATGCCACATCAACCACTTTGTCAACCATTAATAAGGTGAACAAAGAACTTAAAAGTTGGAGTAAAAAGCCAGATGTAAAATTTGTGGATCAATTTTACAACCACCCTGCTTTTATAAACGCTTTTGTGCACAATATTCAAAAGCACGATGTGGATAATTACGATCATGTGGTATTTTCGTACCATGGCTTGCCCGATAGGCAGGTCAATAAAATTCATCCGGGCATCAATAGTCCGCAATGCACTTGCCATGTGGCGATGCCCGAACATGGTAAAAATTGCTATAAGGCCACTTGTTACCAAACCACCAGATTGCTGGCCAAAGAATTAGGTTTGGCTAAAGAAAAATATACTGTTTCCTTTCAAAGCCGATTGGATAAGAATTGGTTAATGCCCTTTACTGATGTGATTTTGGAAGAGCTCGTAAAAAAAGGCAATAAAAAAGTGTTGGTGGTTTCGCCGGCCTTTGTAACCGATTGCCTCGAAACCGTAGTGGAGATAGGATGGGAGTATAACGAAGATTTTATGAAAAACGGAGGACAGAAGCTTCAATTGGTCGAAAGCCTCAACGATTCCGATTTATGGGTTGATGGTATTGCGGAGATTATTTAAACAGTGTGAAAGCTCTGTAAGAGCAACCTGTTGCAGCCTATGGCGCCAGCCATAGGTAAGGCATGGGTGTAATTGAGGGCTGAAAGCCCGATCTGTAATTTATCACTACGGAGAGATACAATACAGGCCTGGCTTTCAGCCCTTGTTTGCGCTTCGCGCAATACCTATGGCTAACGCCATAGGCTGTTACAGAACGGGCTTTCAGCCCTTTGCCTGTTACAGGTGACGAATATAACGGGATAGCTTTCTGCCCTGTGCCGGGTAGCTTTTACCTATGGTTGCCAGGCTGCAACCCAACGTTTGATGGGAAATAAAGATTTTTAGGCACTCGGCTTAATAAAGTATTTTAAAGATTTACTACGCAATTTGTGGGTTACATAATATAAAACGGTAAATTTAAGAGCATGTAAAATTTCTAAAACTATATGTTATGTCGCAATCATTAGCCAAAGTTTACATTCACGTTGTGTTTTCGACAAAGAATGCAGAAGCGTTTATATCCGAGGATATCCGTATGGAGGTACAAGCGTATTTTGTTACTGTATTGAGTAATATTGGATCATTTACTTTTGAGTTATATGTTAATCCGGATCATGTCCATATTTTATGCACACTTCCCCGAACTCTCACTATGTCTGATTTAGTTTCAAACGTAAAGACCCCATCTTCTAAACTCATAAAGGAAAAAGGGGTCGATGGTTTTAGTTGGCAACGAGGATATGGTATTTTTTCGGTTAGTGCTTCAAAGGTTGATGTTGTGAAAAGATATATTCAGAATCAACCAAGTCATCATGATAAAACTACATTTAAGGATGAAATGAGATTGTTTTTTAGGGAATACGGGATTGATTATGATGAGAGATATGTATGGGATTAGAAGATAGGTGCTGAAAGCTCAAAGCTCTGTAAGAGCAACCTGTTGCAACCTATGGCGCCAGCCATAGGTAAGGCATGGGATGTAATTGAGGGCTGAAAGCCCGATCTGTAATTTATCACTACGGGGAGATGCAATACAGGCCTGGCTTTCAGCCCTTGTTTGCGCTTTACGCAATACCTATGGCAAACGCCATAGGCTGTTACAGAACGGGCTTTCAGCCCTTTGCTGGGCAGATTCAGCATGAAATTTACAAGTGACCCCCTTAAAAATCGGTATAAATACTTTTTATTGATGTTCGTATGGCAAACCATACTTGTTGGGTGTTCTTGGTTTCCATGTCGTTCGGCTCTTTGCGGATGCGGATACCGCCGGCAATATTAAAATTATTGCGGGGGTTGATTAAATAACTTACGCTGCCTTCGGCATATAATAGATTGGTTTTGAGTCCTTGGCCAATGGTATGCCCATAATCACCCGGACGTTTTTGGTTGTTTTGATAAATATTTTTGCCATAGCTAATGTTGTCATCGGAATCTTTGCCATACATAGCCACCATTACCTCGCCATTAAAAACAATACGGCGGTACTGGTATTTAATCTTGGTAACACTTTCGCGGAAGTTGGCTCCAAGTGGATGCGCCAGCTCCTGATTATAATGTCCGTAATTGGTTATGGTTTCGCGGTGCGAGTAGGTGTAAGGTCTAACCTGGTTATATTCGGTCAGGAAGTCGAGTTTGTTAATGCCCAGCATATTAAAGCTCTTAAAACCTATTTGAAAACCTTGCTTGTTGGCCCACCACTTGTTGCCGGAAAATACTTCGTCAAACTTAAACTCGCCCATAACAAACTGACCGTAAAGAGCACTGTTGTTACCCACAATATATTTGGCATTCAAGCCCATTGTCATGTTATCGGGTGAGCCCAACGAATATTCAACGGGTCGAAAGAAAATGATGGGATTGAGGTACGACAGGTCAAAATTTCGCTGTCCCATGGTGTCTTGAGCGGCCCACACCACACTTTCAAAAGCACCCACCGAAAGGCGTTGACCTATATTTACGGTAAGATAATGCGAGGCGGAGTATTTTTCCAGATATCGAGCATCGTTACTTTCCAATGCAGGGTCTATATTTAAGTCACGATGCTGAGCCCACATCACGTGATAGTGTACTTTGTTAAAGTCGGCAGTGAATTTCAGATAAGGATAACTGAACGAATTATCAGAAAGGAGTAATGAACGGTATCCATCGCCTATAAAGTGCTTGCCATTGCCCAGCTGAATATTGAACCACTTAGCAGGATTAAAGGATATAAAACCGGTGGATTGTGCGTAATCATGGTTGTTTTGCCCAAAAGTTTTGCTCTTCCCTTGGCCTGGAACTACTTTTCGTTCCTGCACAAAATCATCCATGTAATTAGGGAAGGCCGACTGGTTTTCTAGAAAATCAGTATAAAAATAAAAGTGTTTGCCCAAGGTGCCCTCTATAAAAATGCCCCGCGTATTATTCCAGGTGCTTTTACCTTCTTCCAGCTCTTTGCCCACGCCAAAATCGAATAGCGGGTTTATTTTTATGCTAACGTCCTTATCTTCCCATTTTAATAAATCATCATGAAAAATTCTTTGCCAAAAATTAAGCTTACCTGCGGGCACCTTTAATCCATCGTACAATAGTGAATCCACATTAGTGAGTGCATAAATGCTTTTCATGTTATAGGAGTGCACCGAAGTATGGATGTTGGTTCCGGGACAGTAAATCACACTTCCAAAGGGGTTGAAATCCGGATTGTTGTAATAGCTTATTTTTTGTGCAGAAATAGGATTACCGAAAAGTAGCAAGGTCGAAATCAGAATTATTGTGGCGCAGAATAGCTTCATGATAGGTATGTTAATTACGCTTTAAAAATTGAGGCAATTTAGAAAGATTTTTCCAAAGTAGGGATAATACGTTGCCAGCCTTATTTTGTTTGAGTGCCCGCAAGTCTTCTTTCGATTTTATAAGGATATTTTTAAGGCTTTTATTACTTGTGCCACCCACCCTCATGCGGGTTATTACCATGGGAACGTATTCGGCAAAGTAAGTGCCGTTCGAAAAAAAACGTAGAATAAAATCGTAATCGGCAGCAATTTTAAAATTGAGTTTAAAACCACCTATCTCTTTAAATACAAAGCTTTTAAGAAACAAGGTAGGATGAGGTGGCATCCAGCCTGTCTTTAACAGTGTAGGCTTATAGGCTTTGCTTTGCCAGTATCGGACTACTTTTTCCGGATTTTGAAATTGCACATACTCCAAATCTCCATAGATGGCATCGGCCTTTGTCCTTTCAAATTCCTCCACTATATTTTGCACCGTGGTGTCATCATCCAACAGGTCGTCGGCATGTAAAAAACCTATCACATCGCCAGTGGCCATTTTTATACCTTTGTTTAGGGCATCGTATATGCCTTTATCGGGTTCCGAAACAAAATGATGGATGAAAGGTTTGTAGGTTTCGACAATGGTGAGTGTTTGGTCGGTTGAACCGCCGTCAATTAGGATATATTCTATATGGGGATGGGTTTGGTTGATAACCGAAAGTATGGCACTTTCCAATGTGTTGCCGGCGTTGTAGGTGGCGGTTATAATAGAAACGGTCATTATTCTACTTTTATAAAATGGTTGGTAAAAGTGCGTTATTTTAATAAAAAAAGCAAATGTTCAGTATCCTCAAAAACAAATTTGTTGTACGCTGCTATGTGCAAATTATTAACACTGCGATTATGCCTGCATGAGCGGTTTTTCCCAAACTTCCATCCAAACCCCAAATCTGGCTTGTGAGCTTGGCGGCGTTATAGGTATAAAACCGCTAACTATTTTACCATTAGCTATAATTAGGGGTTTTGATGTTTGGTTCTGTTTTATAAAGTTGTTCCATCCATCCAAGGAAAAGGAAGATATTTTCCACATGCCATAGGAACGGCTATGCACAAATTTGGGCAATGCAATATTTACCAAGCCCATATTATATCGCCAATTGATATCTATACATGGATGTGTTTTTAAATAGCCGTCAAGGTTTTTATAAATAATAGCGTCGATGCCAATAGGCCCTTCGTAATGATGATGCGGTTCAACTTTACGCAGCGCTTGTATTAATTGCTTGGCTGCCAAGTTAATATACGTAGGACTTAAAAACTCACTTATTTCGTCCTTGTGGTGAGGCCAGTTTATGTTGCCACCAATAAAGTGCTGTTTGTCATCGTTTATGGAGTAGGATATCCCCGTAAAAACTATCTCTCCGTCCTGTTTCAAATTGAATTGAAAGGAGAAATCAAATACCTTGTCCAGCAAAGGTTCAGCGGTAATAAAGCCTTGTTGCTTTATTGCTCCTTGTATCCATTGGTAATTTGCATTGAGTCCCTTAGATGGGTCAATCACATGAATACCTCTGCCCGAGGAGCTCCAGGGCATTTTAAGGATGACGGCATCTTGATGGGCAAACCAGGTATTAAACTCGTCCAAACTGGTAAAACTCAGGGCTGGTGTTTCAAGGGCAATAAAGTTTTCATCTGTGTTTTCCTGACAAAGATATCGTTGAACCGTATTGGTAGTTTCGCGGCTGAAAAAACATCTATTACTTGGTTGCCATGTAAAATTGGGCGATTGTTTAAAAGATGTATTTCCGTATTGTTTCAAATGCTTTGTTTTGTGATGCATTGCCGGTGTCCAACTCCAGGGTTTGATATGTTTATAGGCTTTTTCAAGGTTTTTTAGTGTATCGGCATAGCGCATTATTGGAAGTCCCAGCTTATGCCATTGCTCCACAAAACTGGAATTGGGGAGTTCAGGGGTAATTACAATATCTCCTTCCATCGCAAAAAAGGAGGGGAGAAAAGCCAAATCTTTTTCGAACTGTATAAGCGACTTGGGAGGCATATAGCTTAACAATCCATTGGCTATAGCCATTTCTCCCGTGGGGTTAAAAATAAATATGTCGTTCAAATGGGTAAGTGTTTGGGGGTAAAATAAGTATGCACTGCTATTTTGGGTAGCAATAACATTATAATTGTTCGTTTACATTCCGTAAGACAGTGATAACAAAATGATTGACAAAACAGCTCAAGTGTGCTAAACTATTAAATTAGAGCATCTTGTAAATTAGTCTAATGTCCCCGCCAGCCTGCCGGCAGTTATTATCCCAGCTTGCAGGCTGGCAGGTAAAGTCTAACAATCGATTGAAATTACGGACGGCTTTATTTAAAGGTCAACTCTACTAAATATATAACTTAACGTATCGCCTTATTTGGCAACGGGAAGCGAAATAGTAACATGCGTTCCTTCTCCCGGCTTCGACCTAATTGACAATTTTCCTTTGTGTTCCTTCACAATCTTATAACTGATATAAAGTCCTAAACCAGTTCCCTGTCCCGCTTCTTTGGTGGTGAAAAAGGGATCCGTAATTTTTGCAAGATTTTTTTGTTCGATACCCACACCATTGTCAAATATTATAATTTTTATTTGGTCTCCTCTAACTCCTGTGGTAACCCTTATAGTTCCCGAATTAGGTATAGCTTGGCAGGCATTAATCAAAATATTGATAAAAACCTGATGAAGCTGCCCAACGTTACCCATAACGAAGGATGATTCGGCGTGTAAATTCTTTATTAGTTCTATGCGGTTATTCAATAAATGTTGAATCATTAATATACTGTTGTCCAGGATAGAATGTATATCACATTGTTCGTCGAGGTTTTTTCTAGTTCTGCTGAACTGGTTTAACCCAGAAACAATCTCTGCCGCCCTGTCCACGCCAGTTTTTATGCTGTTTAAAAGTATCTCTATGTCTTCATCCAGCTCTTTTTTTTCCTCAAAATATGCCTGCAATCCGGTGTATCCACCTAGAATATAGTTTAGTGGGTTGTTGATTTCGTGAGCCACACCTGCCGTTAAAATACCCAACGAAGCCATTTTTTCCTGCTGCATAAGGCTCGATTGCGTATCCTTTAACTTATCCACAGAGTCCTGTAGTTCGATGGTACGAATTTTTACCAATTTTTCTAGTTTTAAATTTTGTCGGCTTAAGTTACGACTGTACAACTTAGCAATAAGCAGGATAAATAATACGCTTATTAAAAAATACAGTAGGTATGCCCATTTGGTTTGATACCATGCGGGCATGATGTTAAATTTATAAGTGCTAACTGGGCTTTGCATGTCGTAAACATTTTTACCCATAACTTTAAAAGTATAGGTTCCATAGGGTATATTGGTGTAGGTGGCAGATGGCTCAGTTGACCAGCTGCTCCAATCTTTATCAAAACCCTCTATCATATACCTATATTGGTTTCGATGCGGCGACTCGAGGTAATTGGCGCTGAAATTAAATTTCAAGGAGTTAAACCTTTTGTCTAAAACTGGGATATAGTCATTGGATTGTGAAAGCACCACACTTTTGCCATCGGAAGCAAGATAAGACCCGTTGAATAAAAGCGAGTCGTTGGGCAAAATACTTACTTTTCGGATGAGTACATTAAAAGATTTATCAACGTCTTTTTTACTCCAGGTATCATATACACCTAAATACCCTGGTCCACCAAAGTTGATGTATCTATTGTCTGTGATAGAAACTGAACTTATATTTTTAAGTTTAAGAAACGGTTTGTACTCAAGTACGGCTGAGTCTTGGGTAAATGTTAATATGCCTATCTTATCACTAAGGATAAAAAATTGGTTCTTGTTTATTTGTCTGGCTATTTTTATTCCGCACGAATCACGGGTAAACGTGTTACCCCAGCGAGTGTCGTGGGTAAATAGGAAAGATTGTTCCCCAAGGCCGTTTTTAGCCGATATGGGCTTGTATACCCCCTTTGATGTAAATATATTAATATTGCCATTAAAATTATTTACGAATGCCTCCTGAATTTCCCTAGGGAGACCATTATCTTCCGAAAACCGGAGAATGGTATAATCCTTTAAATCATCGCTATTAAATTTTACACAAGTAATACCTTCGTTGTACGATGCGAGCCATAGCTTACCTTCGTTGTCAAAAACCATGGACCTGATTTGACTGAGTTTATCGTCAATATTAAACGTGCTTATCAATTCAATAGGATTATTGATTCCGCTATCCTTAAAAGTGCAAATCACTACTTTGTCATTTTGTCCTAATGCTATTTTATTTGGATAACGTTGGTCGTAGGCAGCGCAATAAATTCTTTCCCTTTCGCTGTATATGCGGTGTGCGATATTTTTATTTATTTCAGAAAGAGACATCCAGTTGCAAAGGAGCAGGTGCCCATTTACATCAAGAAACTGATGGGCATCATTGAGTTTGTTTATTTGTAAAGCTTTATGGTTATCGTCTTTCAAACTTAATTGGTATGGTGGCAAGTAAAAGCATTTATCCTCGGTACCTATATATTGAATTCCATTGTGCACCGCAGTTGCTGTTACGTTGGCTTCAATTCCTTGCCGTTTACCATAAAATAGAGCTGGGTAACTAATGTCAATGCGTGAAATGCCTTTTTTATGGAGTGCCCAAAGGTTTTTATCTTTATCTGCAAATAAGGAGTGTATGGAGTTAGATATTAAATTTCGCTCCTCGTTAATGATGCTGATTATTTCCCAGTTTGTGTTTAAAATGGCAATGCCAGACATTGAGGTGCTGAAAGCTATTGTGCCATTGTCTAAATATAGCACATCGAATCCAAAGTTGTTTTGTAAAAACAGTGCGGTCTGTTTGGGTAGTGCTATGGTGTCTAATTTGTGAGAGGACGTGTTGTATTTATAAATATGATCCCTTCTGCTAAAGGATATAACCACTTCATCAGCCGAGATAGGGTTAACAAAGAAATAGCCATATTTTCGCAGATATTCAACATTGTAATTTGGCAAAGGTGTTAATTGGTTGCCATCGATAGTGACCATACCCATCGTTTTGTCAACAACATAAATAGTGCCGTTGGCATAGGCTGCACAAACGGGTTCCAAATCGACCGCAATAACTTCTACATTGCCGCTTACAAGCCTAAATATTTTATTCTGACAAATATAATATACGCCTTGTTCTGTAATAAAAATTTCCCAAACACTACGATAAAAAGGGGTGTTGCCCGGTACTAGGTGATTTAACGAATGATATTTTAAAGAACCAACAGAATCCGGTTTCAAATATCCGAAATCATTATTTCCACCAACATATATAGTTCCTGTGGAATCTGTGGCCAAACTTTTTACTGCCGAATTATTGGGTACTGGATGTCTTCGCCAGGAGGTTCCGTCATATTCTATAACTCCCTCTCCATCGCCAAAAAATAGCACACCCCTTTTATCCTGACATACAGCCCATATATATTTGCCACCCGTTTCAATGTTTGGATCGAAATTTTGGATGTCAGGTGCCCCATGGTAGTTAACAATTTGTGCTAAAGCTACCCGAGGAAGGCAAACTAATATCAAGATTATAAATAATTTATTGATTAGATACATCGGTAGTTTAATCAATGCTTGGTTTGTATTATTTGCTCCATTATTTTATTGGTTCTTGCGGCCGAAATGCCATCGCTGAAACATTTTTTCCCTTCCAATATATTTTCGGAAACTTGTTTTATAAGGTTGTACTGAATGTTTTCCGGATTAAGATAAGGATATTCTGTTGAACCGCTATCTTTTAAAAGCACTATGGGGTCTGGTATAAAACAACTAAATTTTAAGCTACCCTGTGTGCCAATGATTTCTATACTGTCGTGGGCGCCCTCGTTATGGGTTACAAAGCTCCACATACCTGTACCTATGGCTCCGCAAGCAAATTTAAAACATGCACCCACCGTGTCCTCCGCATTGTACCATGCATTGTTATTGGCAGCAAAACCTGAAGCTTCTGTTATTGGGCCAAGTAAAAAATCCATGAGGTCGAGTTGATGTGATGCCAGATCATAAAAAATTCCTCCTCCTGCAACTGATGGATCCACGCGCCATGCATTGTTTTTTTCGTCATCGTTTGCTGGTCGGGTTAGGCGTATGTTTGCCGATAGTATGGCGCCTATTGCTTTTTCGTCGATAAGTTCCTTTACTTTTAAAAAGCCAGGTAGTGTGCGCCTGTAGTATGCCACAAACAAGGGCACACCGGTTTCTTCAGACACTTTGTTCATTTCAATGCATTGGGCATAGGTGGCGGCCATGGGTTTTTCTACATACACTGGTTTGCCGGCACGCATAGCTGCTATAGCATACTGGGCATGAGTGGATGGGGGAGTCGCAACATATATGGCATTTACTTCGGGTGAATTGATGAGCTGGTTGGCATCGGTATAATAATGAGGTACCTTATGGCGTTGTGCATAGTCTTTAGCTTTATCGCCGTTGCGCCGCATAACTGCCATTAACTTAGCGTTGTTGACTTTGTTGAATGCTGGTCCACTTTTTTTTTCTGTAACGTTGCCGCAACCTATTATTCCCCAGTTTAATATTTTTGTCATCATTAATTGAGTTAAAGTAAACCAAATGTTTTATTTTTGGCCTGTATCAATAATCAAATATATTAAAATTTGGAGCAGATAAAAGGCAATATAAAAAATATAATCCAAGAGCATTGTTTTTACGACATAATAGGCGATGTGCATGGCAGTGCAATAGAGCTGGAACAGTTGCTGCTAAAGCTTGGTTATCAATTGATAGATGGCATATGGAAGCATGCCCATCGGAAAGCTATTTTTGTTGGCGATTTTATTGATCGTGGACCTAATTCGCGACGCGTGCTCGAAATAGTAAAGAGCATGGTTACTTATGACTACGCCCATGCCATTTTAGGCAATCATGAACTGAACGCTATTTATCATCTCACCAAAAATAAAGAAGGAAAACCCTTTAAAAAACTCTCTGACTCATCAAAGAAACTGACCGAGCAGGTAAAAAACGAGTTTCGTGGCGAGGAGAAACTCCTGAAAATGTATCTTAAATGGATGCGCAGGTTACCTACACATCTCGATTTTGGAGCCTTTAGGGTGGTTCACGCCTATTGGAACGACGATTATGCGCGCATCATAGAGCAATACCGTAATGAGGGTAAGTTTACCAAAAATGTGCTTAAATATATGGTGGATTCGGCGCATCCTTTGGGCAATGCCATTGGTAAAACAACCAAAGGTATTGAGTTTAACCTTCCTAAAGATTTGATAATTAAAGATTCCAATAATAACCGAAGAAGCAGCTTCAGAGTGAAGTGGTGGGAGCCCGCCGAAAATAAAACCTTTTTGGAACTGGCCTTTGGAAACAAATTTACCTTGCCAGAATACACCATCCCCAAACAAATATTGTTTCCATATAAATGGTACGACGAAAAGAAACCCATGGTGTTTTTTGGTCATTACTGTATGGATAAAGATAATATGGTGGTACGAGATAATGTGTGCTGCATCGATTCGTGTATGGCAAACGGAGGCACCTTGGCAGCCTATCGCTGGAATGGGGAAACAAAAATAAACCCGGATAATATCGTGTTTTCATGAGCGTCTATGATGCAACACTTCGTTATATTTTTGTAACTATCTGAATGTTAGAGTTTTTGCTGAGTTACGCGATTTTCGCTAACCCCTTGATAATATAGCGCTTGTAAATAAGTCTAATTTCTATTATCTAAAATCTAACGGTCTATTGTGATGGCAACCGCATTTAAAATTAAACAAAACAAACAGAGTCCACAAATTACTCGAATGATCACAATTAAAAATCAACCAAAATTGATTTTCGTGAAATTGGTGAAATTAGTGGATAAAATATTCTTTAAATAATATCTGCTTTAACATTATCTTTACCAAAAGTGTGGTACAGTTTTCGATGAATCCCCTAAACTTGTTATATTTGTTCAATTATAATGGTGGGTGGATATCCATGGTGCCGAGTACATATTTTATGCGAAAAGTTTTTCATTTTCTTCATATCCTTTTTTTACTGGGCGTGGCTTCTCACACCAAAGCTCAAATAGATACGGACAGAGTTCTTATCACCGGTAGAAGTGCGTTCTATTACGAAGATTACGTGCTAGCTATTTCCTACTTTAACAAGGTAATACGCGTTAAACCCTATCTGGCCGATCCATATTATTTCAGAGCTTTTGCCAAGTATAGCCTGGAAGATTTAAAAGGTGCCGAAAAGGATATGGATAAAGCGATAAGTATCAATCCTTTTCAAGCCAGTTTTTTTCGTTTTAGGGGTGATATTCGTAGCAAGTTTGGAGCTTACGACGAGGCATTGGGCGATTATGCCAAAGGTTTGGAGCTGAGTCCGCAAGAGGAAGGAATATTTTTTAACCGGGGATTGGTTTACATGAATACCAAGGAATACCAAAAAAGTGTTGACGACTTTACCGAAGTACTGAAAATAGACAATGCCCAATATGGAGCCTATATAAATAGGGCTATTTCAAAGCTTCAGCTTAAAGATACGATTGGGGCGGTCAAGGATATGGACGAAGCCATTGAGGTGAACCCCCTAGTTGCTGATGCCTATAGGTTCAGTGCAATTATTTATTATGAAACCAACGACTTTAATAAAGCACTAGACAGGATAAATGAAGCGATAGAACTGAACAGGAATGATGCCGGTTATTATATGATGCGGGGTGTTATTCGTTATCAAATGGACAACTTGGTAGGGACGATGAGCGATTTTGACCAAGTTATTGAGCTAGATCCCAAAAATACCATGGCCTATGCCAATCGAGGTATACTGCGTGTGGAGGTGGGCGATGTGAACAATGCCATCGACGACTTTTCGAGAGTGTTGGCTCTAAATCCCAGTGATTTGCTCACCCTTTTTAACCGTTCGTTGCTTTATATTAGGGTAGGACAATATCGCGAGGCCATTGCCGATTTAAATGTGATAATTGACCGTTATCCAGATTATCCCGATGCCTACATGGCTCGCTCGCAAGCCTATAGTGGCATTAACAATAATATGGCGGCAGGACGCGATTATAATATGGCTTTTAAACTAGAGCAGGACAGCCGGAAAAAGGGGGAGGGAAATCCCGATAAAAAGCAATCTGGCAACGACGGTGACAAACCCAAGAAAACACGAGGCGAAAAGGATGACGACATAAATAATCATGATAAAATTGCTGTGTTGGATGATTTTGGTATCGACGAAACAGAGGTTGAAGAAATTGATAATTTAAGAGGTAAGATACAAAACCGAAACATAGTGATAGATTTAGAAACGGTCTATGGTCTTACTTTTTTCTCGGTAGATTCACTCATTAACCGTACCCGATATTTTAAAACTGATGTTACGCAGTTTAACCAGCGCAAAAAGTTTGGCAGGCCGCTCATATTCTCCAATAGAGAGGCGGAGACCGACGGATCTAAATCGTTGGAGTATTTTACGACCATTAAGGAAATAGGTGCTCAGTTGGAGCAAACACCAAACGACTATGAACAACGTTTTATCCGCGCTATTTTATACGGCGTAGTGCTCAACTATACCAGTGCCATCGCCGAATATGATTTTATCATAGAAAACACAGAAGATAAAAAGATTCACCTTTTTGCTTATTTCAACCGGGCCTATATCCGATATAAAATGTTAGAAATGATGCAGACCTTCGACGATGAGGAGCTTCCATCTAATTTGTTATCTAAGCCTTTAACTTCTGCGGTAATTAAGGGAAAAACGCCCAGTGGGGATGAAGTTATAAAGCAGAGCTTGGATTATCAGCTGATAGAACGCGACCTGCAAAAGGTGCTGGAGATAGATCCTGAATACGAATTTGCCTATTATAACCTGGGTATTTTGCAATGTATTCGCAAGGATTATGAAGGTGCAATTGTTTATTTTGAGAAGGCTATTGCCTTAAATCCGTTTTTTGCCGAAGCATATTTTAATAGAGGCCTCACCCGCATTTATCTTAAACAGGACGAGCTGGGCACCTTGGATCTTAGTAAGGCAGGCGAACTGGGCATGTACAAAGCCTATAACGTTATAAAACGCTACGGAATGCAACGTGAGCTGAAAGAGGAGAATGAAACGAAATAGCTGATGGCTGATAGCTGATGGCTGATGGCCAATAGCTGATAGCTGATGGCTAATAGCCAATAGTTAAAAGTTAATAGTTATAAGCTAACTTCTAATAACCCCTAACCTCTAACACCTAGTACCTTAATTAAATTAAATGGACGAATGGTTGCAACATATAGATACCGATAACGATGAGTTTCAGGATGCCCTTAAACTGATTCAATATACCAATCGTTCTGTTTTTTTAACAGGAAAAGCAGGCACCGGAAAAAGTACCTTTTTAAAGTGTATATGCACCCAAACACACAAAAAATACGTGGTGGTGGCCCCTACAGGTATCGCAGCCATTAACGCTGGTGGACAAACCATGCACTCCTTTTTTAAAATCCCCTTCCGTCCCTTGCTGCCCGACGACCCGGACCTTAGCACCAAGGATGGCCGTATCTACGATTTTTTAAAATATCGCAAAAACCATCAAAAACTAATCAAGGAGCTCGAACTGTTGATTATTGACGAGGTGTCGATGTTACGTGTTGATATTCTCGATTTTATCGATAGGGTTCTGCGCGTGTTCTCCGGTAACATGCAACTTCCATTTGGGGGTAAGCAATTGTTAATGGTGGGCGATGTTTTTCAGCTTGAGCCCGTGGTAAAAGGGGAGGAGTGGGGTATATTAAAACGCTTTTACCAAACGCCTTTCTTTTTTTCGGCCAGAGTGTTCCGCAATTTACCCATTGTGCAAATTGAACTGAAGAAAGTTTATAGGCAAAGCAATTCTGAGTTTATTAATCTATTGGATCGAATTAGGGTAAACGCCTTAAAACAGGAAGATATATCAACCATTAACCGACGATATTCACCCACCTACAATGCACCCATAGACGAACTTTTTATAACCCTTGCCACCCGCAGAAATACCGTGGATTATATCAATGATCATAGGCTTGATGAATTGGAAGGGGACGAAATTACTTTTGAAGGTGAGGTAATGGGCGATTTTCCGGAATCGGCTTTGCCCACACCCCGTCAGCTTGTTTTAAAAGAGAATGCTCAGGTGATGTTTATTAAAAATGATTCGCCCGAACGAAGATGGTTTAATGGCAGCTTGGGCAGGGTGGATGAAATTAACGAAGAAGGCATATTCATTCGCATGGAAAATGAGGACTTGTACTTAGTTAAGAAGGAGGTATGGCGTAACGTGCGATATAAATACGATGAAAAAAACAATAGGATTATCGAAGATGAGATAGGTTCCTATCAACAATATCCTTTAAAACTAGCTTGGGCCATTACGGTGCACAAAAGCCAGGGTTTAACTTTCGACAAGGTGATGATAGATTTTACCGGTGGTGCTTTTGCAGGTGGGCAATTGTATGTTGCGCTTAGCCGTTGCCGCTCGTTGCAAGGCATAATCATGAAATCGCAGGTAACACCGCGCGATGTGATTGTTAGGCGGGAGTGCGTAGATTTTTCGCGCCGATCCAATAATAAATTGCAAATAAAAGATAGTTTGGACTCTGCACGTGCCGACGATAGTTACAAAAAGGCACTTACAGCTTTTAAAAAAGATGATTTTGGACTTGCCATGCATGAATTAGGATCGGCCATTGCCAAACGTAATGATTTGCTCAAACCCGTTGTTTTGCGATTTATGTCAAAGCAGTTACAGATAATACCCAAATTACGTAAAAAGGTAAAAGAACTGGAAAGCCGCGAAAAGAAAAGAAATAAACAGCTGGACGAATTTGCACGGGAGTATTTTTTAATGGCCAATGAGTGCCTGGTAAAAGCCAAAGATAAAAAAGCCGCCATCGCCAACCTAAATAAGGCCATATTGCTGAATCCCGATTTTTTTGATGCCCTATTTAAACGTGCCGGTCTAAAGGTTGAAACAGGCAATTTGGAAGAGGCCGAGGCGGATTACTCCCTAGCTGGAAAATTGAAACCGCGTACCTTTAAAGTCTATTATAACAGGGGAAGAACGCGTTTGATGATGAAAAATCATAATGGAGCCTATGTGGATTTAAAAAAGGCAATAAACTTAAAAGACGACCATGCCGAGTCGTACTATTATTTGGCACAGATATGCGATAAAATGGGCGAAAAGGACGAAGCGGAACGTTACCGTAATATATCGGCTAACCTGGGTTTTGAAGAAGAGTAATTAATCTGATTGTTTTATTTGTATCTTTGAACATATGGATAACATGGATTTTGACAAAGAAAAATTAATAAAATACTGGATTGAGGGTTCTGATGATGATTATGAAACTATGATTGCCATGTATAAATCCAAGCGTTTTAATTGGTCTTTATTCATTGGTCATTTAATGATTGAAAAATTACTAAAAGCGAATTTTGTAAAGATAAAAACAGACTACCCACCCTTTATCCATAACTTATTGAGATTAGCAGAGAAATCAGATTTAGATTTGACCGAGAGAATAAAGGAACAACTTGCTACAATAACGGCATTTAATATTAATGCACGCTATGATGATTACAAAATGAGTTTTAAGCACCGCTGTACATTTGAATATACTTCTGAGTGGATTGAAAACTTAAAAGATTTGAGATTATGGATGAAATTAAAAATAAAGCAATAATTCAATATCTTGATTTATTAAAAAAGGAGTATTCAGATATTGATAGTGTATATTTATTTGGCTCGTATGCAAAAGGTACATCTACAGATGATAGTGATATTGATTTAGCATTAGTTTTCAAAAATTTAGAGGACTCTAAACGATTTGATATTCAAGTGCAACTGATGATGTTAGCTGCAAAAATTGATTCAAGGATTGAGCCACACCCAATTTCATTGGACGACTTTGAATCGGGAAATCCTTTTGTAATTGAGATAAGGAGAACGGGTGTAAAACTGCCAGCTTAGCCTGAACGGGATAACTGTTTGCAATATGATAACAACACATTTTTCAGTGTATTTTTATTGCTATTGAAAATATCCTAATACCGCCTGTAACCCATATTAAGTAGGATGTTTTTTGAATTTTGAAACGATACCATAATTCTTAAAGTATAAGTGGCAATTCTTTGGTAAGCTCAATGCCATTGGGGTTAACCTCGGCCATATAAGCAAAAATTTCTACCCCATTACGTATGGCTTCTTCCAGAGCTGCGGCATAAGCCGGGTCAATATCTTTGGCTGGGCCAAAAGAAGTGATGTCCTGTCGTTGAACCACATAAAACATCACCGCTCGCATCCCCACCTTTTTAACTTCCATGAGGGTACGCAAATGTTTTAGTCCTCTTATGGTTGTAGCATCCGGAAACAAAGCTTCGTCGCCCACTTTCATGGTCACGTTTTTAACCTCTATAAAGCATTGCTCATGGCTGTTTTGTGCAAAAACATCAAACCTACTATCGCCAAAAGTAACTTCGCGTTGCACGTGTGTATATTCGTTCAATCCGGGTATTTTGCCATCCCTCACGGCCTCATAAACAAGCAGGTTGGGCATGCCCGTATTAATACCCACCCAGCTGTTGTTGATGAAAATCATTTCCCAGGTAAACTTGGTTTTACGCTTAGGGTCGTTGGCCGGAGAAAGATAAACAGGTGCACCCACTTCTATGCAGCTCTTCATACTGCCCGAATTGGTGCAATGTGCCAGTACCACCTTACCGTCGTCCAATTCAATATCTGCCAAAAACCGTTTGTAGCGTCGTATTAGTTTGCCGGAAATTAGGGTTGTGGGGAATTTCATGATACTGGTGTTTAATATGCGTTTATATTGCAAATATATTTATCTCTTCAAATACTCTTGCATGTTTTGTTCGTATTCAATTTATTTTCAAACTTATTATGTAATTTTGTCCAAGTTATTCCGGAAATAAGTTTATAATATGAGGATTGTTGGAAATCTTTTTTATCAAGTCTATAAATGGATTGTTGTAATTCCGGTTTTTGCCGTTGCAAGTGTGGTTTTTTCATTGGGTGCGGCAATATTGGCTGTTTTAATTTCGCCACGTTTGGGTAGTATGAGCGGGGTAGTATGGGCCAAAACCGTAGCTTTTGTTACGCCCATGCGGGTAAAGGTTTATGGCAAAGAAAATATTGAAAAAGGAAAGTCTTACGTTATTGTGGCCAACCACCAGAGCGGCTATGATATTTTTGCCTTGTATGGGTTTTTGGGCATCGATTTTAGGTGGGTGATGAAAAAAGAGCTGCGCCACGCCTTTGGCATAGGCCCGGCAAGCGCTATGGTAGGCCATATTTTTATCGACCGCTCTTCGCCCAAAGCAGCTTACGAATCAATCAAATTAGCCAAGCAAAAACTCACGCAAGGAACATCGGTGGTCATCTTCCCCGAAGGTACACGCAGCGGTTCCAACACGGTACAACGATTTAAAACCGGAGCCTTTAAAATAGCCGAAGAACTTGGTTTGCCGATTCTTCCGGTGACCATAAAGGATACGCATAAAATATATTGGGGAGGTCCCGTTAACGTCCGCCCCGGAAAAGTTAGTCTTACCATTAGCCCTTGCATCGATACCAAAAAATACAAAGGCGATATGCGTAAATTAATGGACGTTACCCGTGAAGTATTGATTCAGCCAGTAAAGGAGTTTAATTGATTTAAGGTTTTGCAGGTGGAAGTATATTAAATGCATGTGGAATTTAATGTTCCAAGAAAGCGCTGCCGTAAGTGTAAGCCTTCATATATAAATAAAACGAATACAACTAAAATAATTTGTTATGAATAAAACGATACTCTTGATTGTATGGCTAGTGATTTTTTCGATAAAGCCTTGTGTTTCACAATCTATTGCCAATTACGACATTACATTTACAAGTATTTGGAATGCCGAAGATCACAACAGTGTGCCCCCAAATGCGCACTGGTCAAAATTGGTTGGAGCCACGCATAAAACGGCCAATGCATTTTTACAAGTTGGCAATTTGGCCACCACCGGAATAAAGAATATAGCCGAAACGGGAACTAATGATGTTTTTAATGGAGAAGTAACAACGGCCGTTGCTGCTGGTGAAGCGGATAAATACATCGATGGGCCTAACCTAGGAAGCGCTACTGGAGATATTTTAATATCTAACGTGGAGGTAAACAAAGATTTTCCGTTGCTAACTTTAGTTTCGATGATTGCACCTAGCCCCGATTGGGTAATTGCACTTAACGGCTATAATTTACTAGATACCGAAGGTAAATGGAAAACATCCGTTAATTTAGATATGTTTGCTTACGACGCCGGAACTGATAACGGAACCGATTATGCATCGCCAAATTCGGTTACCAGCCCTTTTCAATCTATATCCATGATAAACGGATTACCAATCAATGGAAAAAAAATGGGCACCTTAAGCATTACATTGGTTTTAGCCACTAAGCTTGATAACTTATCTCTAATCAATAACATAAGGGTATATCCCAATCCAGTGTCAAACGGAAAGGTTACTATTGGAAATTTGGAAGAAATATCCCTTACAAAAGTTGATGTATACAACTCCTTGGGATTGCTGGTTAAATCCATTGGTAAAAACCTAAAGCAAAACACGTTGATAATAGATGTTCAGGATTTATCACCAGGCATATATCTGGTGAAAATCGCCACTGAGCAATATAAAACGATAACGCGAAAATTGGTAATCAAATAGAATAAGAAGGTAAGTGTAGCTAATCTTGTATCAGATACTTAAATGATTTTTTCAACTCGAAGGTTTAAAAATCAGCCTCCACGTTCAATTTTATTGGCTCACCCGTTGTGGGATGCTTGAACTCTAAAAACTCCGCATGTAAATGTAAGCGTGTGCTTTTAGTGCCGTATAAATCATCCCCTTTAATAGGTGTGTTTAGTCCTTGCGGATGGGCTGCGTGAACCCGCAATTGATGTGTGCGTCCCGTGATGGGGTAGAAGTGTACCTTTGTTTTTCCGTTTTCGCGTGCAATAACCTTGAATTTAGTTTTTGCAGCTTTACCGTATTCATAACAAACCAGTTGCCGGGGTCTGTCGTCCAAGTCAACGCGCAGTGGTAAATCTATGATGCCTTCGTCTTCTGCAACAATGCCGTCTAAAAGTGCCACGTATCTTTTTTGCACCGTTCTATTCAGAAACTGTCGCTGTAAATTCTTATGTGCTTCCTTGTTCTTGGCAATCAATAGTAATCCCGATGTGGACATATCCAGACGATGTACCAGTAGTGGGCCAGTGGCTTTGGGGTACTTCTGCTTCATACGCAAATAAACCGAATCTTCCGTTTCTTTTCCGGGCACGGATAAAAATTCGGCAGGTTTGTTTATGACTACAATAGTTTCATCTTCGAAAATTATTTTCATGTTATCGTCTGCAATGGTAGGTGCTTGTATGGGGTTTTCGTCCATGGATATCCCGGCAAGCATATGGCCAAGTATGGGGTGGCACTTACTGCGGCACGAAGGATAAAAACTTTTGTGTCGCCTAATTTCCGATTTAGGCGATTGTCCCCACCAAAATTCGGCCATGGCAATGGGCTTCAGCTTGTGCGTAAAGGCAAACTGAAACAACTTGGGTGCAGCGCACTCTCCGGCGCCGGCAGGAGGAACCAACTGTGCTGTTTGGGCAAATATCTCGCTTACACCTACCGATATGCCATCTTTATTTAAAAACTGATATTTGTCGAATAGCTTTTGTTGTAAGGCTGCCGAGCGTGTTTTGCGTTCTTCTTTTAGTGCTTCGATTTTTAATACAAAGCTATCTAGTTCCTTTTGGTTTCGGGCAAGCGTATCGTGCCATTGATTGCGCAACACTTTGTAATCGTACTGATGCTTTAGGCTTTCTTGTTTTAAGTCTTCGGTTAAGATATCAAATTGATGCTGACCAAGTTCTATCATAGCTTTGTTCCGATATAACTTACGTTGGTCTTTGGCAACTTTCATAAACTGTCGATATTCTTTGAGCTCATTTTCCGACTGGCTAATGTCTTCCGCACATCGTTTTTGGCACAGTAAATATGCACCCTCATTTTCTAAGGCTTCAATCTGATGGTTGATATCACTAATCAGGTTTTCTTCTATCTTAAAAAAACCATCTTTGTTTAGTAAGTCATAAATCGGAGGAACAAAGCCCGGAAGATGGTTCGTTTCGCCCAATTTACCGCTGAACGCCGAAAGAAAGCCCAACTCCCCGCCCTGTTTTTGAACCACCAGCACCCCAAACATCTTGCCTATATTGGTACCTTCCACGTAATGGTCTATTCCAAAATCGTGATGCCAATCGGTTTGCGACAATAAATGATCCTGAAGCTGACTGGCCGCCATTACACATAGTGGATGAGGCTCATAATAAAACGGATAGGTGAATTTAGGGGGCAAATGGATGTGTTCTGTATTTTCGGTAAAATAGGTGAAACAATTTTCAATGGTATGATATGAATGCATGAGACGTTGTGGCTAAAATGAGTCCAAAAATACAAAGCTTTTGCATATGATGTAAAAATGATATAACTTAATTTCCAAATTGTTGTTGTTAGTAACAATAGGTACTTATTAATTTAGTCACTTGTAAAATACATGCTATATGGAAAAGTTAGTTTATGGACACATCATCGATATTCAAATTTATAAGGATTTGCTGTTTAAAGAGGGTATTGAATGTTTAATTAAAAATGAATTTGAAGAAGCTTCGCGTGCAGGTTTTGGCTCTGGATTGCCGGGCAATGCCGATTTGTATGTGGATGAATCAAATATTGAGAAGGCCAGTGCAATCATTAATTCCTTTAAAGAAACCAATAAATAGCGTTTTTAGATGAAAAAAATAGTTTTGTTGGTAGGCGCTTCGTATGGTTTACTCTCGGTGGTGTTGGGCGCTTTTGGCGCTCACGCCCTAAAAAAGATAATGAGCGCCGAGGCATTGCAAAGTTTCGAGATCGGCGTCAAATATCAAATGTATCATGCCTTGGTTTTGCTAATGGTAGGATTCTATTTTACGTTTTCGTCTAAAATCGAGAATTATATGGCTTGGAGCTTTATTATAGGTACGTTTTTGTTTTCGGTAAGCATTTATTTTTTGGCTTTGGGTAAAATATGGAATCAACCGATGACATGGCTTGGACCTATTACTCCTCTGGGTGGATTGCTCTTGATAGTGGGTTGGGCTTTGCTTACGGTAAATATTTATAACAAAATTAGTTAGTGAAACATGCCTGTTTATTCCCAAAAATAATAGGATGGTTTTCCTGTTGAATAAATATTGTTAACTCCAGTATAATTAATAAACACACCTTCTTTTGCAGGGCAAATCTATATTTTTAGTGCATAGATACCATTCCTTCTTTTATTGCTTTTATCGATAGGGATATTTTATGTACCTTCGCACAATTTTTTATTTGAGTAGCTATGGCAATTATAATTAACGAAGTTTCAAGAACTTTTAACGAATACCTGATTATTCCAGGATTAACACGCAAGCAGCATACACCTGATAAGGTGAATATGCAGGCTCCGATGGTGCGGTTTAAAAAAGGCGAAGATCCTGCTATCACCTTAAATATTCCCTTTGTATCTTCCATAATGCAGTCTGTATCGGATAGCGGCATGGCCAAAGCATTGGCAAAAGAGGGGGGGGTATCTTTTATTTTTGGCTCCCAGTCTATTAAGGATCAATGCAGGATGGTGCGTCAGGTTAAAAATTATAAAGCTGGTTTTGTAGAAAGCAGAGCCAACATAACCCCCGAATCAACCCTAAAAGATGTTATCGCATTAAAACAAAAAACCGGGTTTTCAACTATTGGCGTCACCGAGGACGGAACGGCTACCGGTGTTTTTTGTGGATTAATTACGGGGCGCGATTATAGGGAGAACAGAGATAGCCTGGATAAAAAAGTAAAGGATTTTATGACACCCATAAATGACCTTATCTATGCTAAAAATGGCATTACCTTAACTGAAGCTAACGATATTGTCTGGGATCATAAACTCAACACTTTGCCCATTCTTGACGAAAACCAGCGTTTGGTGTATTTTGTATTCCGCAAGGACTATGATAGTCATAAATTAAACCCCAACGAACTTTCTGATGTAAACAAACGCCTGGTAGTAGGTGCTGGCATCAATTCGAGAGATTATGCCGAAAGGGTTCCCGCACTGGTAGAGGCCGGAGTAGATGTGCTATGTATAGACTCGTCAGACGGTCATTCCGAATGGCAAAAAGGAACCATTGAGTATGTTAAAAGAGAAATTGGAAAACATGTGCTGGTGGGTGGCGGCAACGTGGTGGATAAAGAAGGTTTTTTGTATCTAGTGGAGGCTGGAGCCGATTTTGTCAAGGTAGGCGTTGGTGGAGGATCCATATGCATCACCCGCGAACAAAAAGGAATTGGTAGGGGACAGGCCACTGCACTAATTGAAGTGGCGGAAGCCCGTGATGCGTATTTTAAAGCTACGGGAGAGTATATTCCAATATGTTCCGATGGCGGTATCGTTCAGGATTACCATATGACATTAGCCTTGGCCATGGGTGCCGACTTTTTAATGATGGGTCGTTATTTTGCCCGTTTCGACGAGAGCCCAACGCGTAAGTTGTTAATTGGTGGTAATTATGTAAAAGAATATTGGGGCGAAGGTTCCAACAGAGCCCGCAACTGGCAACGCTACGATATGGGGGAAAACGACAACAGTAATAGTCTTAAATTTGAAGAAGGTGTGGATAGTTATGTGCCGTATGCAGGCAAGCTAAAGGATAATATTGACGTTACCTTGGGTAAAATTAAATCAACCATGTGCAGTTGCGGGGTTAGTTCCTTGAAACAACTGCAAAGTGAAGCCAAGCTTACCCTTGTTTCATCGACAAGCATTATCGAAGGTGGAGCACACGACGTAATGGTTAAGGACGCCAAGAATTAGGTTTTGGCGGATAACTTCCCGCCTAATTAAATCTTAGGCGGCGGGATGTCGCTTCGCTCCAGATGGCAGTTGGCTAGTGGTTGTAGCTAGTGGCTGCTAGCCGCTTTGCATGTGAAAAAAGGAAAAGGACTGATGCAACTTGCATCAGTCCTTTTCCTTTTAAAGCCTTTGCCATTCAGCTTTGAACGATCCTCCGCAAACTAAAATAACTCTTTAAGCGGACGGTTTTAAAAACTACACGTACCATCAAAGAAAAACACACGTGAAAATTTATTTTTCCTAACGTGAAAAAATATTTTTCACATGTGTTTTTATATTTTCAAAAGTAGGAGTGATTGCAGGAGGCTTGCCATCCGCTAAAAGCCATTAGTCACCAGCTACCTACTCTTCCTTCTCCACATTCCCATTAAGTATCAGCTTTTCTGGTTCTCCCTTGTAGGTCACTCTTCCGCCAGTGGAGGTTTTTGCTTCCAGTTTATCGGTGACGTTTACCCATGCACTTCCTCCGGTGGTTGCTTTTACAAATGTTTCTTTGCTGGTAAGATTATTGGCAATGTATTTCCCTCCAGTGTTGGAGGTTACGTCTTGGAATTCTGTTTTCCCCACAAGCTCTATTTTTGATGATGATAGGTGAGATGACACGGATTTAGTATCAATATCCAAGATAATTGTTGAGCCTGTTCCGGCCTTTAAATCAAGGTTTTCGGCATGTAACACTCCTTCGGCGTCAACAAAGGCACCCGTTCCGGTTTTTATGGACTTTATCGATTTGTAGGTTACATACACTTGCACGGCCACATCTTTGTATATTTTTGTTTTGAGTTTTATTTCAAGGGTGCGTCCCTTAAGCTCGGTAACTACATCGCTTAGGTCGGCGTTTATTATTTCTACCACCAATTTTTCACGGTCGCCCTCAATTAGCGTAACGTTAATGCCTTTTCCGGCATCAAGCTCATTAAATGTACCAATGCTGCGTGGTTCACTTTTTTTATCTTGTGCAATGGCGGCTGTTAAGGTTCCGAAAAGAACCAAGACTAAAAATATTTTTTTCATGTTTTTTGGTTTTGTTTAATATTAATGTTTTTCCATTCTGTTTATACTACTTTCCTTTATTTTAATATTACAGAATACTGAGTTGGGGCTGCTATCACAAAATGTGTACCACGCAAAATTACCTATTATAAAAACAACTCTTTTATTTCAGTTTCGCTCAAGTTTTTAAAAGGATTGTTGGAGTTGATAAAGGTATCGGCTAACTCTGATTTGTGCTCCTGCATTTTTCTGATTTTTTCTTCGATGGTATCGGTAGAAATAAACCGATACACAAACACATTTTTCGTCTGCCCAATCCGGTGTGCCCTGTTTATGGCCTGAGATTCGGCGGCCGGATTCCACCATGGGTTTAGCATGAATACATAATCGGCACTAATCAGGTTTAAGCCCACACCTCCCGCTTTAAGCGAGATAAGGAATATCCTACAATCGTCTGTTTTTTCAAAGTGGTCTACCACCTCTTGACGGTTCTTTGTTTTGCCGGTCAGTTTGCTGTAGGTGATTTTTCGCTTCAGCAGTACTTCTTCTATGAGTTCTAAATCTTTTACAAATGATGAAAATACAAGCACTTTGTGTTTTTCCTGAACAATACTCTTTAAATTGCTTATAATAAGGTTGAACTTGCCCGATTCACCTTCGTAAGTGGGATCAACCAGCTTAGGATGGTTGGATATTTGTCGCAAACGGGTAAGTCCCTGCAATGCCAGAAAGATGGATTGGTCTGAACCACTATGTTCAAACGTTTTGAGCAGTTCGTTGCGTATGCCCGATTTCTCCGACTCATAAATTTTTTGCTGCTCTTTTGTCATGTCGCAATACACCACCTGTTCGGTAATTGGCGGAAGTTCCTTGGCTACTTTGTCTTTGGTGCGCCTCAGTATAAAGGGCGAGATAAGTCTTTGGAGTTTCTCTTCCTGCTTTTCGCTGTTCGCTTTTGATATCGGTGTTACAAATTGACGTTTAAAAAAGCTCAGTCCACCTAATAAACCTTTGTTTACAAAGTTCATTTGAGCCCATAGGTCGGTCAGCGAGTTTTCGATGGGCGTTCCTGTAAGTGCTATTTTTTTAGCACAATCAACTTGCGCTATGGCTTGGTAAATCTTCGAGCCGGGGTTTTTGATGTATTGACTCTCATCTAAAATAAAATAATGAAATTTATAATGTTGCAGATATTCAATGTCGTTACGTACAATGCCGTACGAAGTGAGCACCACATGATAATGGCGAATAATACGGCCTATTTCCTTCGATTTTAACCTGTTTGCGCCGGTATAAATGTAAATTTTTAGCGAGGGTGCAAATTTTTTGAATTCGTTTAGCCAGTTGTGTATAAGCGAAGTAGGCATGGCTATCAGGCTCGTTGGTATGCTACTGGTATTAAACCCTTCAATGGTAGAGGGTTCAAATAAGTTCATTTGCACGGGAGCACGCGCTTCTTCTGACTTTAAACCATGGCTTTCATATACTTTGAGTAGCAATGTGATGGTTTGCAAGGTCTTTCCCAAGCCCATGTCATCGGCTAAGATGCCACCAAAGTTATTTTCGTGTAAATAGTGCATCCAATTATAACCTTGCCTTTGATAGCCGCGCAGTGTGGCGTTGAGCGAAGCGGGCACTTCAATACCTGTTTCGGCAGGGATGCTTTTTATGTCGTTATATCTTTGGTCTGTGGGTTTGTCAAGTAGTCCATAACGCAAGTGGCTGAGTTTAATTTTGCCATCCTTCTCTTCGCCGTAGGTAAGTATGTCGCCATACTTGGCAAACCACTCCTGAGGTATGATAAATATTTGGCCGTCGGGTAAAAGGTATTCGTTAATGCCATTGATAATACATTTGCGCAGTTTAATAAATGGAATCTCAAACTCACCCACCTGTACTCGCATCTGTAAATCGTACCAATCACTTCCTTTTACCGATTCAAAACTGCAACTGAAATCACCTATATAGTAAATGTTGTCCAGATTTTTCTGTACAACGGTAACGCCATTTTTGTGCAGCACCGTTAGGTTTTTTTGCAGCCAGTTTACTATTGAAACGGTAGATGCCTCTGCTTCCGATTCATTGTAAGGCACAAATTGGGCTCCAATCCTGGCTTTCAGACCCAGTGAGGTGAGCACGTTTATGATGCTGTTTTCCCAAACTATATTTCGTTTGTACTTGGTAAATACATAGTTGTTAAAGCCAAGGTTGTTTTTACTATCCTTTAGTTGCACCACAACATTAGAGTGGCTATTGGCCAGATATTCCTTTTGTGCATATTTAAATTTTAGCACTAAAACCGTAAGGTGCGTAATGTCGCGCTCCAAAAAAAGTGAAGCCGTGGGTTCGGTTTTGTCTTCGCTAATGGTAAATCCCGAAGTAACCACATGGTTGTTTTTTATGGCATTGGCCACAAAAGTTTCCATGTATTTGGGTACGCTGCGCCACTCAACTTTAATATGTTGTTTTTCAAAAAAAGGTAAAAACTTTTTGCTATCGGTTCCGGGTATGCGGTATAGTTTTTCGCGGATGAGCAAGGTACAGGGCGAATGGGTTATTATAATCGGCTTTTTGTGGGTAACGGCCAAATCGCTGTCCTCCAGTTTAAGGCGTAAGGAATAATCCAGACCCTCCCCGGTTAGGTCGAAATAAAATACGGGTTCTACTTCCTTTTCGTAAATCGAAATAACATCCGATTTGTACAAGTTACTATATCCTACATCTCTAAAATAAATGGGCACTTGTGGGCATTTGGCCAGCTTATCGAAACATGACGCCATGTATTTTTCGATATGGGGTCTGATGAGCTTTTCAAATTTCTTTTGATCCAAGTTGTCATAGAACGCTTTTATACTTTCATCTTTCGAAAATATCTTGAATAGATACTTGTCGCTCAGTTTGTTTAATATCTTTATTAGCTCAAGCTCTTTGTCTGTAAAATCGTATCCCCGAAGCATAGGATCCTCCGTATTCACTTTTTCGTTTAAAGTTAACGACGGCGAGCCCTTTTTATCTTCAACAAAATATGGAACGGCAAGCATTCCCAAATGTCTGCTTTGGGTTAATACAACAATAAATTTTTCCATTCAATAGATTCCCTTATTTTTTACGAGGTATTGCAACAAGAGGACAAAAATAATAGGATGTACTTAATAATTTGATAATTTGTAGCATTATATTTTAATACTTCTATTTTTGTCGCATGATTGACAATGTGAAGGAAAATGGAGTATCGTAAAAACTAATTGTACGTATTCACGTTAATCAACTTAAGTAAAAGGACTAATTATTTTATCTTATAAGTATTTAAAAATAACGAATGACACATTTAATTGTATATGCTCATCCATCCCCCGATAGCTTTTCGCGGCGATTGGTGGATAATATAAAAAAATATTCAGAAACGCTTAACACCGTCATCGTGCGAGATTTGTATGCCTTGGATTTTAACCCGATTTTGACAAAGGGAGAAATGGAGAACTTAAAAAAAGGCATTTTATCCAGCGATGTGGAACAGGAACAAGAGTATCTCGAAGAAGCTGATATTATTTCTTTCGTTTATCCTTTGTGGTGGGCTTCGTTTCCTGCCATTCTAAAGGGTTATATCGATAGGGTATTCTCCTATGGCTTTGCCTATTCCTCGGGACCCGATGGCATCCAAGGGCAGCTGACCGGCCGCAGTGTGGTGATGCACACTTCCATGGGCAACGGGATTACAAAAGACGATGAAGAAAATTTGTTACCCAACTTTACTGCCATACAAGGGCATGAAATATTTGGCTTTTGCGATATGGAGGTGATGCAACATTTTTTTTATCCGAAAATAATGACCGCCAGCGAAGAGGAAAAACAGGAGTACATCGATAATACCATCGAATATTATAAAGAACTGTTTATTAGCGATAGAAATTAGGGTAAATTTAGGTCATTTTTTTTTAGAGCTTAATAAATTACTCAACCTAAGCTATATTAAAGAAGCTTCAATTTTATGTTTTGGTTAAAACCGATTTGCGCTACGTATTACTGCACGGCATAAATGCCGTGTCTAGTTATAAATTACAATACATTTAAAATATATGTAACTAGGGGGACTTAATCGTATCCACATCGGGCTTTAGCCCAACTTTAATTAGTATTGTAATGATGTTTTACTTAAAGTTGTTACGACTAGCTACCTCCTTAAAAAGTAATAACGCATATTTTTAGATGAAATCATGGAGTTATGGTAATCGATTTAAATTCAGCGAAACGAAGTTGAGAGAACTTTCAGTGTAACGGATATTTTTTATATTTTTGCACTCTGAAAATTAAAATATAAAAACATGTTCGATAATCTGTCAGAAAAACTTGAGCGTTCCTTTAAACTTTTAAAAGGGCAAGGTAAAATTACCGAAATTAATATTGCCGAAACCTTAAAGGATGTTCGCAGGGCGCTTCTGGATGCTGATGTTAACTATAAAACGGCTAAAACATTTACCGAAGGGGTAAAAGCCAAGGCCTTGGGCGAGGATGTGCTCAATGCAGTTCAGCCTGGACAAATGATGGTGAAAATCGTTCACGACGAGCTGGCACAGTTGATGGGTGGCGAATCGGTGGACATCAACATAAAAAACAATCCTGCCATCATATTAATGGCGGGTTTGCAAGGTTCAGGAAAAACAACACATGCCGGTAAACTTGCATACCTCTTAAAAAATAAGAAAGGTAAAAAGCCTTTATTGGTAGCTGGCGACGTTTACCGCCCTGCTGCTATCAAACAGCTTCAGGTGCTAGGTGAGCAGATAGGGGTTAGCG
Organism: Saccharicrinis sp.; assembly: GCA_024635555.1. GTDB lineage: Bacteria > Bacteroidota > Bacteroidia > Bacteroidales > Marinilabiliaceae > Saccharicrinis. The sequence goes on along the minus strand of JAGXIO010000081.1, from coordinate 7,077 downwards.
TTTATACCGAGGAGGGTAATAATGACCCCGTTAAGTTGGCTAAGGACGGTGTTAAACATGCCAAGGCCAATGGATTCGATTTGGTAATTGTGGATACCGCAGGTCGTTTGGCCATTGACGAGCAAATGATGAACGAGATAGCGGCCATTAAAAAGGCGGTTACACCGGATGAAATTTTGTTTGTGGTGGACGCTATGACAGGGCAGGATGCTGTTAATACCGCCAAGGAATTTAACGACCGACTGAACTTTGACGGGGTAATACTTACCAAGCTCGATGGTGATACACGTGGTGGTGCTGCACTATCGATACGGAGCGTGGTGGAGAAACCCATTAAGTTTGTGGGTATGGGCGAAAAGATGGAAGCGTTAGACGTTTTTCATCCCAGCCGTATGGCCGACCGTATTTTAGGCATGGGCGATATTGTTTCGCTGGTAGAGCGTGCCCAAGAGCAATATGATGTAGATGAGGCTCGCAAGCTTCAAAAGAAAATAGCCAAAAACCAGTTTAGCTTCAACGATTTCCTAAGCCAGATACAGCAAATTAAAAAGATGGGTAACCTCAAGGACTTGGCGGGTATGATACCAGGAATGGGTAAAGCGTTAAAAAATATGGACTTTGATGATGATGCCTTTCAGGGAATTGAAGCCATTATTTATTCCATGACCCCCCAAGAGCGCGAAAATCCTGAGGTGCTAAACGGCAGCCGTCGTAAAAGAATAGCCATCGGTAGCGGAACGAATATTCAGGAAGTGAACAGATTGATAAAACAATTTGATGATACCCGTAAAGTGATGCGCATGATGACCCAAGGAAAAAATATGGGACGTATGATGCAAAACATGCCTTTCGGAAAAAGGTAGTTGGCTGATAGCTAATGGCCGATAGCTGATATCCGATATCCGATATTCGATAGCTTATGACTAACAACTTGATACTAAAAAAAAAATGTACCGCTCATGCAAATAATTGATGGAAAAGCCACTTCGCAAATAGTTAAGGATGAGATAGCCGCAGAGGTTACGCAGATGAAAGCCAAGGGTGGAAAAACACCACATTTGGCTGCCATTTTGGTGGGTAACGATGGCGGCAGCGAAACCTATGTTGCCGCAAAAATTAAGGCTTGCGAATATGTTGGTTTTAAATCGTCGTTGGTGCGTTTTAAGGATGATGTGAGCGAAGAGGAATTGCTGGCGAAAGTACAGGAGTTAAACGATGATGATGATATCGATGGTTTTATTGTGCAACTTCCCTTACCTAAGCATATCTCGGAACAAAAAGTTACCGATGCAGTGGATTACCGTAAAGATGTGGATGGATTTCATCCGCAAAATGTAGGTAAAATGAGCATAGGTTCTCCTGCCTTTGTTTCGGCTACGCCGCAAGGTATCATGGAACTCATCAAACGCTACAAAATTGAAACTTCAGGCAAGCATGTGGTAATTATTGGACGAAGCAATATTGTTGGCCGTCCGATGAGCATATTACTTTCGCAAAAAGGCTATCCCGGCGATGCCACTGTTACCGTATGCCACAGCCGTACCGCCAATTTAAAGGAGGTTTGCTTACAAGGCGATATCATTATTGCGGCCATAGGCTCTCCCGAGTTTGTCAAGGCCAATATGGTTAAACAAGGTGCCGTTGTGATTGATGTGGGTACCACACGTATTAAAAGCGATACCACAAAATCGGGCTGGAAACTTAAGGGTGATGTAGCCTACGACGAGGTAGCCTCAAAATGTAGTTGGATTACCCCCGTACCCGGAGGAGTGGGTCCGATGACCATTGCATCGCTATTACAAAACACATTAAAAGCTGCAAAGAAGGAGATTTATTGATACATGTTTGGTATTTAGAGGCGCGGAGCAAGGTGCAGGGAGCATAAAACGGAATTTGTGAAGGAAGAGCCGTCTCCTAGATAAAAAAAACCGTAGAAGTTTATATTTTTACACTAACTCCAAAACTATAAGCCCTAAACCAGTTCTCAGATTACAAGCCCCACGCACATAGCCCTTTGCCCCCACGCTTCGTGTTCCAAGCTAAAAAAAACACAAAACCATCTTAATATCTTTATTATATTTGCAAAAAAAATACAATGGATCCAAATAAAGGTAAAACTGATTTAATTAACAGATTAGGTCCCGAACAGTTAAGAGAAAAACTCGACCAGGAAAATTTCAAACGTATCACGCTTTCGTTTTATCGATATATCCGTATTAACAATCCTGAGCACTTAAGGGATCAACTGTTCACTCAATGGAAACATTTTAACTGTTTGGGTAGGATATATGTTGCCAAAGAGGGTATCAATGCGCAGATGAACGTACCGGAACATCATTGGGATGAGTTTGTCGAAAATATTAACACCAATAAATATCTAAAAGATGTTCCATTTAAGATTGCTATTGAAGACGATGGCAAATCGTTTTTGAAGCTTCAGATTAAAGTACGTAATAAAATTGTGGCCGATGGATTGTCCGACGATGAATTTGATGCAAGCAATGTGGGAAAGCATTTAGATTCGAGCCAATGGAACCAAGCGATGGATAGCGGCGCCATAGTGGTGGATATGCGCAACCATTACGAAAGTGAGGTTGGTAAGTTTCAAGATGCCATTACACCGCAGGCAGAGACTTTTGCCGAAGAGCTGCCTCAAGTGCTTGAGCTGTTGAAAGGCAAGGAAGAGGAAAGGGTATTGCTTTATTGCACAGGTGGCGTAAGGTGCGAAAAAACCAGTGCCTACTTAAAACATCATGGATTTAAAGATGTAAACCAGTTGTTGGGCGGGATCATTGATTATAAACGACAAATCACCCAAAAAGGCGAGCAAAATAAGTTTCGGGGAAAAAACTTTGTTTTTGATAAAAGGTTGGGTGAACGTATTAGCGAAGAGGTTATTAGCCATTGCCATCAGTGCGATGCTACATGCGATACACATGTAAATTGCTCCAATGTGCGCTGTAACCTGTTGTTTATTCAATGCCATAGTTGTGCCGATATAAATCATGGAGCATGTTCCGACACTTGCATGCAATACGTGGTGGCTACACCTGAAAAAAAAATAGAGCTAGATAGCTTGCATAACTACCGCCCGGTTAAGCGGTATTTTAAGAGGAATGTTTCCATCGGGTAACTATATTTACTTATTGAGTTTGTTGATAATGAGTCTTGGATGATACAAAGACATCAATTAAGTACTCACTCTCAACATGTTTTAATGTCAACTGCTTCTAATTTCTGAATGTCTTTAAACTAATTTATCCCACTGTGACTGTGATTATGGTTGGCATAATGCATAATTCTTTTGTTCTACTATTTTTCTTCTAGCGGGAGAACTTTATTGTTTTGGCCTCAATCCATCCAACTTTCTTCCATTTTCTTTACTTTGTAGGGGTACTGAGCTACAATTTTTTTCTCGAACCGGTCGTATTATCAGTTTTGTTCAAAAAATGGAGCTCAAGTAAGTCTTTTTAAAATGTCCAACTACATTTAAAATTAAAGAATACGCTTTTCATTCCCATGCTATTCAATAATTTCTATTATTTTTGGTTAAATTTTTCAAATACAAAGTTAGTGTGTAGGATAATATGGGAGATGTGCTCTTAAAATATAATCATTCTTGCATTTATAGGGTAGTTGTTTTAATGACTGTACTATTTTTTTGCATCTTTAAAATCAGTGCAATTGATAGTACTGGTGAAAAGGGCACTTTGTATGGTCAGGTAATTTCGGCTCAGGGTAGCCGTGGTATCCAATATGTTAGTGTGGCTCTTTACCAAACCAAGACTGGGGAACTTGTAGATGGAATTATAACCGACGCAGCCGGTGATTTTGAAATTGACGGTCTGTTGCCAGGAAATTATTATCTGGATATAAGTTTTGTTGGATACAAAAACAAGCGAGTTGAAGATGTTGTAATTGATACGAAAAATCAGAAAATAAACTTGGGCATGCTAATTATTGGCGAAGACGCACAAGAGTTGGAAGAAGTGGAGGTGGTGGCCAAAAGAGCCGCTCTTGAGTTTAAGTTGGATAAAAAAGTGGTAAATGTGAGTGAGCATTATACCGCCATGTCGGGTTCGGCTGTCAATGTACTCGAAAATGTACCATCCGTTACGGTGGATTTGGAAGGCAATGTTTTTCTGCGGGGAAGTGCAGGGTTTACTGTGTTAATTGATGGAGTCCCCTCACTTTTGGAGCCATCGGATGTCCTGCGACAAATACCGGCATCAACCATCCAAACTATCGAAATAATTACCAATCCTTCGGCTAAATATAACCCTGATGGTACTGCTGGAATCATCAATGTAGTGCTCAAAAAAAATAGTTTAAGTGGACTAAGCGGTGTTTTTAACGCGAAAACTGGAACCAATAATGTGGGTACTGATTTTCAGTTGAGCCTGTTGGGGAAAAGATGGAAAGGATTTTTAGGTGCCGATTATAGTTATGCCGATTATAAGGGTGATAAAAATGGATACCGTAAAACATTTAGAGGCGATACTGTTTTCACTGCAGAGCACGACGGCGCAATACGCGCTCTGTGGGATACTTATAACCTACGCGGTGGTGTTGAGTTTAAAATTGACACGCTAAAGTCAGTTAGTGTTGACCTAAGTTATGGCGGCAGGAATAGCCATAATTATTCTGATTTAAGATATGCAGATTATAATAATTTCAACACCGACATTCAAAACAATTATAGTAACGATGATGCTTATCAGGGCAATGCTGGTTTTTCGGGCAACGCCTTGTATTTACAAAAATTCCATGCCCCAAAACATACATTAAGTGCAATGGTTTCGTATAGTAACAGAGATACGGAAGAGTATAACGAAAATATATTGAAAAGTGAGAGCCACGAAGTTGTGAGAGGCCGCAAGAATACCGAGCAAGGGCCTATGAGCCGTTGGCAAACCAAACTGGACTACACCCTACCATTGGGATATAAAGGGAATCTGGAGGCCGGTTATCAAAGTATTTTTGATAAAGATGAGGATATAACCGGATTTTTTGAAGATGAAAATGGAACCGGTATTTATGTTGAGGATGTTTTATATAAAAATAGGATAAATTATAACCAGGATATTCACGCACTATATTTAATGTTTGGTAATCAGATATTTAAGTTAAACTACCAAGTAGGCCTTCGTGGCGAATACTCCATGCGACGGGTGCGCATTGATGATGTTAGTTCCGGTGCATTTTTAGGCGATGATAAGGTAAGTGGGGATAAATATGATTATTTCCCTTCGGCACATTTATCCTACAAACTGCCAGCCAACCAAGAGCTGATGCTTAGCTATTCCAGAAGGATTGAGCGTGTGCGGAGTTATCATTTTGAGCCATTTTACACATGGGAGGATGCCTTTAATGTGAGCCGAGGCAACAGCGCATTATTGCCAGAATATATAGATTCGTACGAGTTGAATTTTTTGAGGAAAATGGATGGCTCGTATTTATCCTTTGAAACTTATTACAGCACAACCTACAATAAAATAGAGTGGGTAAGGAGCGTTTATCGCGATAATATTATAGAGCGTTTCCCCGAAAATGTGGGTATGGACTATTATTTGGGCATGGATGCAACTTACAGTTTCGATGTACTAAAATGGTGGAAGATGGATTTGTCGGGAAGTTTGTACAATTATAAGGTAAAAGGGCATTGGGGCGATTATAACTTTAACGAGCAAAGACTGACATGGAATTATAGGGTTAATCAAACGTTCAGGATAAATCCACTTACACAGCTGCAAGGAAATTGGCGTTATTACAGCAAAAGAATTACATCGCAAGGGATTTACCAACCTGTTTATACTTTTGATATTGCTTTACGTAAAGATTTCATGGACAGAAAGATGACTCTCTTAATGGAGGTTCGGGATGTTTTTTCGACCAATAACCGCGAAAATACGAACGATGGGATTGGGTTTAGGGATCATTATTTTCAGAAGATACATACGCCCGTACTCACCTTTGTTATTACTTATCGATTTAACAACTACAAGCCTTTCAAAAATAGCTTAGCTGGAGATGGTGGGCTGGGAGGTGAAGAGTCGATGGAGAGATGATAGTTATTCATACCAAACAGGTTTTAAAAACCTGTTAGGTATTGTTGTTTTAATATCTTTGGTAATCTCTTGGAGTCCCTCGTTTGGTTTCAACCACCAATACGCCATTTTTAGCATCTTCGCCGTATATATTTATTGCTTTTTCGCCTTTTATAACACGTATCGATTTTATATTGTAATATTCTAAAGTGGTTAAGCCCATTACTTTTTTCTTGTCAACCACAAATAGTGGTGGTTTGTTATCCACATAAAATGGTTTTATTTTTTGAGCGAGATCTTTGTTTTCCTGAGATAAATAAAAATGCACAGGTATAGTTACTTTGGTTGCTACTTCTTTTCCATCTAATTTGGCAGGTTTCCATTTTTCCATGGTGGCAACTGCCCGTAACGCCTCTTTATCGGTACTGGGGCTAAGACTTTTTTCTAAATTTATATTTTTAAGAGTTCCATCACTTCCTACCACAAAGGATACCATAACTTTACCCTCCAATTCCTTTGCCAATGCATCCACGGGATATTGTAGGTTTTTGGCCAAATACTTTTGCACATTACCACCGTTTTTAGTGAAAACGGGTACTTTGGTTACGGTTTCGTAAATTTTTTCTGATGGCATTTCCTTGTTTTGCACATCCCCTGATTGCGAAAATCCCCATAAAGATATGGCTGCAAGCATAATTGTAGATAGTAACTTTTTCATATTTTTAAGTGTTAGCAAAAACTTTGATAACCTAGAGATTTAAAATCAGGCTTATAATCGGCCAGAATATTTACTGCGGTTATGTCAGTTTTATCTCGTTAATATTAAGGTTGTTTCATGGCTGTTTAAACAAAAGTTATGCCTTAACTTATCTGTTACATAAAAAAAAGCCCGGACCAGATGCAAAAGCTGGGTCTAAATGTTGGTTTTTATTTTCATGCAAAAATCTTTGTTAATCTGAACAGGAAGAATTTCACATCCACAACACCCCTAAACTGCCGTCTAAATTCCTTGATTTTGGCATTGAAAGAT
>JAGXIO010000080.1 GCA_024635555.1 Saccharicrinis sp. | reverse complement strand
AAGTCTGTTTGTCTGCAAACAGTGGGTCTTTTGCAATATATGTTTCAATGCGGTTTGCTGGTGCCCATGGACGAACGCAGCACCATAGGCATTTATAATCATATTTTCATCGATATCGGTGATCAGCAATCCATCGAAAACGATTTGAGCACCTACAGTTCGCATTTGTTTAACATGAAGTTTTTTTTGAAGAACGGCACACCCCAAAGCCTTATCCTCATCGATGAGTTTGGCACCGGAACAGAGCCTGCACTTGGTGGAGCCATTGCCGAATCGGTACTTAAAGAATATAACCGGATGGAGATACATGGTGTAATCACTACGCATTATACCAACTTAAAACATTACGCATCGGGTGCACAGGGAATAGTAAATGGTGCCATGCAATTTGATACCCACCAAATTAAACCCATGTTTAAGCTGTTGACCGGCCAACCCGGCAGCTCTTTTGCCTTTGAAATTGCCCGTAAAATTGGCTTGCCCGATCACCTTCTGGACAGTGCCAAAGAACAAATAGGTGAAGACCATATTAACTTTGATAAGCATCTGCGCGAGATAGCCCGCGACAAACGTTACTGGGAACAGAAACGCGACAACATCCGTCGTAAGGATAAACAGTTGGAGGATGTAACTGAAAAATATCTGGCTCTGCTCGAAAACAGCAAAAACGAACGCAAGCAAATCCTTGATAAGGCACGCCACGAAGCTGAGGAGCTAATGGCCACCGCCAACAAACAAATTGAGCGAACCATTCGCGAAATAAAAGAAAGCCAAGCCGATAAAGAACGCACAAAAAAAGCACGGGAATCCCTAACGGATTTCAAAACAAAATTAGTAGAACCCGACGACGAGCAAAAATACAAGATAGACAGGGAGATAGAACGTCTTAAAAACCGTAAAAAACGCAAGAACGAAAAACAAGAAGATGCTGAGGATTCAGCTTCTGAAAGTCCCCATACAATAACAAGCAAACCCCTTAAAAAACAGGCATCTAAACCTAAATTGCAAAGTGATGACATTATACGCAAAGGGGATAAAGTGAAATTGGAAGGACAGACCTTACCCGGCGAAGTGATGGAGATAAACGGAAAAAATGCATTGGTAGGCTTTGGTCATCTAATCACCAATGTAAAAACATCACGCCTCGAAAAAATAAGCAACAACGAATTAAAACAAGCATTACGCTCGTTAAACCAACCAAGTACCGGGGCTGGCATAGCCGAAAAAGTAAGAGAAAGAAAGCTTACCTTTAAACCCGATATTGATGTTAGGGGACAGCGTGCCGACGAAGCCATACAAATTGTTACCAGCCATATTGATGATGCTGCCATGTGCGAAGTTAGTACAGTAAAAATACTCCATGGCAAAGGGAACGGCATATTGCGACAGATGCTGCGCGAAATGCTTAACACCATGCCCCATGTAAAAAGTTTTAATGACGAGGATATTCGATTCGGTGGAAGTGGTATTACCATTGTTGAAATCGACATCTAAAAAAAACAGGCATATGACAACAGACTTGCAACTTTTGGCCACCACAGCCGTTTCGGCAGGATTTATACACACTGTTTTGGGACCCGATCATTACCTGCCTTTTATTATGATTGGCAAAACCCGCAACTGGAACATTACCCGTATATTGATGCTGACCTTTATATGCGGACTGGGTCATGTGCTAAGTTCTGTGGCTTTAGGTATGGTAGGCGTATTTTTTGGTGTAGGTCTCCAAAAACTAAATTTCATTGAGGCATCACGCGGCAATCTTGCAGCCTGGGCACTAATTGCCTTTGGTTTGCTTTACGCCGTTTGGGGATTGAAAAAAGCGTACCAAAACCATAAGCAAGCACATCTGCACTTCCACGCCGATGGCGCAGTCCATGCACACAGCAGCGATCATGTGCATGTCCATAAGGCCAGCGACACGCAAAAGATAACCCCCTGGGTGTTGTTCATCATCTTTGTGCTGGGTCCTTGCGAAGTCCTTATCCCGTTAATTATGTACCCCGCTGCCCAAAACAGCGTATCGGGTATGATTCTGGTAACCTCGGCCTTTGGCATTACTACACTTTTAACTATGATGGGCACCGTTGCAATGGGCATTTATGGTTTTTCATTTATCCCGTTTAAGCGTTTAGGCGCTTATACCCATGCCATTGCAGGCACCATGATATTCCTCTCGGGATTGGCCATTCAGGTTTTGGGGATATAGAATATGGCTTTTTTAAGAGGTCGGTAAACAACGTGAGTGTTTAGGGCTCACCGACTGCGCCGATTCACCCTATCTAATGACTACACACCTTTGGCACTATACGCATATCGTAAAGAGGTTTTGTACCCTGTTCCGACGCAAAGTTGAACCACACATAGAATAAACTTTGTGGTGCGTGGGATCTATATGACGTTGCATCCAATCCCCTACGTCATGGCACTCCCCCAATCGGGGGAGCCGGAGGGGGCTTTCACCATTCATTTGGGGGAGTCGGATGGGACTTCTATACCCTAATAATTACACTTCACTCCCTTATAATTCCATATTAATATATTAATACTGATTTTTACAGCTCAAAATCCTATATTAAATACATAAACGTAGCTCAAAATGAAGAAAAAAATAATGGCCATTGGTAGCGCCATTCTAATTGTTGCCTTGGCATTTCTTGTGGTTAAAATGCTCCCCTCACGCAGCACACACAAGCAAACCACCCAAGCCATTCAGGCAGCATTGGTTGAAGTAATTTACCCCCAAATTGGTGATGCCTCCTATCAAGAAAGTTCAACCGGCAAGATAACAGCTACGGAACGATTCGAGATATTTTCGCAAGTTGATGGACAGCTTTTAGAATCGGCAAAACTATTTAAAGAAGGCAAAACATACCTGAAAGGGGAAGTGATGTTGGAAGTGGACGTTGAAGAATTTAAAATGACTTTGCTAGCTCAAAAAAGCAACTTCATTACCCTAATCACATCCACCTTGCCCGACTTAAAATCAGATTATCCCGAGGCCTACCAAAACTGGAAGAATTATATTCTTGATGTAAATATTGGCAATCGCTTGCTCACTATGCCTGTAGCCGGAGATGCACAGGAAAAGTTTTATTTGAGCGGAAAAGGCATCTACGCCAATTTCTATAATATCCGATCTTTGGAAGAAAGGTTTGAAAAATATACCATCCGTGCACCCTACAACGGAATTGTTATCTCATCCAAGGTGGAGGCTGGACAAGCCGTACGTTCCGGAACGCAGATGGGCGTATTTATAAACCCTACGCAGTACGATTTGGAAATAACCATGCCGTTGGGTGCTACCAGCGAAATACAAAAAGGTACCACAGCCACCCTTACCTCATCCGAAATTCAGGGCAAATGGACAGGTGAGGTTATACGCATTGGTGGCGATATTGACGAACTCTCACAGAGCGTTAAGATGTTTATTCGCACCAAGGGTAACAACCTGAAAGAGGGTATGTTCCTTACAGCTCACATGCAAATTGCACCCTTTGAAGACGCCATGAGCCTGCCTCGTAAAATGATTAACGATAACGACGAGGTGTTTATAGTTGAAGACGGAAAGTTAAAGTTGCACAAAGTCGAAGTATTGATGCGTCAGGGCGACATGGCCATTATAAAAGGCTTAACGGGTGAAACCCCAGTTTTATCTACCGTTATTAAAAATGCCTATGATGGAATGCCTGTGACAGTTAGCAATTAACAGTAAGTAGTTAACAGTAAGTAGTGTCCAGCAAAACAGTCTTCAGTAGGCAGTATCTTAGTCGCGAAAAACGTCATTTTCAATAACCTACCTCAAATATGCAATTATATGGTTTATTGAGTCTTGCTATTGGAGTTAGATGAAAGTTTAACAGTACTAGGCAGTATTCATGCCCCAAGCTCCTTGCGCCACGCCCTAAGCCCAAAACCCTTAAACTCAAAACATATTACTCGTAAAATGAAACAAATAATAAGCTATTTTATAAAATTCCCACTGGCCGTTAACCTCATCATGGTTTTTGTGTTTCTTTTTGGGATCATATCATTAATGGGGATACAGCGAAATTTTTTTCCAAATATCCCGCAACGCAATATTTATGTGGATATCCTATATCCGGGAGCATCGCCCGAGGAAGTAGAGGAAGGGGCTATACTTAAAATCGAGGAGAACATAAAAGGCTTGGAAGGTATGGAGCGTGTCACATCTCTTTCGCGCGAAAATAGCGGTACGGTTAGTATCGAGATGTTCAAAGGTACCGATATGGACGAGGCTTTGATAAAGGTGAAGAACGAAGTGGAGAAAATATCATCGTTTCCTGTAAACATAGAGTCGGTGGTAACCTATAAGCACGATGATGTAAACCAAGCCATGTCGTTTGTAATTACGGCTCGCGACAACAAAGAAGTATCTCTTAAAAAATTAAAAACCATAGCCCGCGAGGTAGAACGGGATCTGCTTATAACGCCTGGCATTTCAAAAGTTAGTATTGGCGGGTATCCCAAAGAAGAAATAGCCATTTTATTGAACGAACAAAAACTGGATGCCTACCAGCTTACTTTTAACGAAGTTACGCAAGCCGTAGCATCCACCAACCTAATTATGACGGGTGGAAGCGTGAAGGACGGTCAAGAGGAGTTTTACATACGTGTGCGCAACCGCGAGTACGAGAGCCAGGGAATAGAAGAAATCGTTATTCGTAGCACCGCCAATGGTGGCGTGATCAGGCTAAAAGATGTGGCGCAAATAAAAGATATGTGGGCAGATACACCATCCCAGGTAATGTTTAATGGCAAGCAAGCAGTAATTTTCACCATCGAAAATACGTTTAACGAAGACATCCTTAAATCCACCGATGCCATAAAAGAATACCTGCAAGTTTTTAATACCAAACAGGATCTTTTTGATGCAACAGTAAATAGGGATATGAGCATCCTGCTTAACCAGCGTATCGATCTACTTTTCCGAAATGGTCGTACGGGAATCCTGTTGGTGCTGCTGTTTCTTTCGCTGTTCCTAAATCCCAGAGTAGCTTTTTGGGTAGCAGTAGGAATCCCATTCTCACTATTCGGTATGTTTATCATGCTTCCGGCAACCACTGTAACCCTCAACATGATATCTATTTTTGGACTCATCTTGGTCCTTGGGATTTTGGTGGACGATGGAATAGTAGTGGCCGAAAACATATACCGACACTCGAATATGGGCAAGAAACCCGTGCAGGCTGCCATCGAAGGTACATTAGAAGTGGCTCCGGCTGTTTTTTCGGGCGTTCTTACTACCATGCTTGCTTTTTCAGCATTTCTTTTTATCGATGGCCGCATGGGCGATATGTTCCGCGAAGTTTCCATTGTGGTAATCTTTATCCTCTTCGTTTCGCTCATTGAAGGATTGCTGATATTGCCTGCACACATGGCCCATTCGCGCGCATTAAAAAAAGAAAATGGCGGTATCTGGAAAAAATATATGGGATGGGCCGAAAGGGGCGTTGTGCACTTTGCCGATAAACAGTACCGCTCCGTAATGCACTGGACCATCAATAACCGCACGATAACCTTGGCCATATTTACTGCATTGTTTATTCTTTCAGTTGGATTGGTGAAGGCACGAGTAGTTGAAACTACTTTTTTCCCCAATGTGGAACGCGATAGTTTTGGGGTGAGTTTGGTAATGCCCTCAGGAACGGAAGATCAGATAACTCAGCAATCGGTAGATAAAATATACGATGCTATTTGGCGCGTAAACGACGATTTAAAAGATGAGGGTGTCGAAGATGGAGATGTAATAGAAAAAGTTTATCAGCAATTCATGGGAGCCGGCAATTCGGTTGTTCTGCAAGTGCAGCTTCGCGATGCAGAGAGCCGCAGTGTAAACACATCTTCCATAATTACGCGTATAAGGGAACTTGTGGGCAATATTCCCGGAGCCGAATCCTTACTCTTTGATAGTTTTAGCCCCTTCGGAAAAGCCTTTGTGCTTAGTTTGGTGGGCGACAATAATAAGGAGTTGCAGGCAGCCAAAGAGGAACTCAAGCTGGCATTAAAAAACCGTACTGAGCTGAGCGATGTATCCGACAATGCGCCTGTGGGAAACCGAGAAATAGAAATTGAACTGAAGGAAAAAGCCCTACGCCTTGGCGTTACCTATCGCGATGTTATTTCGCAGGTGCGCAATGCTTTTTTTGGCAGCGAAGCACAGCGTTTGCAACGCGGAAAGGACGAGGTGAGAGTTTGGGTAAGGTACGATATTGAAAACCGCCGCTCCATCGGTCAGTTGGAAGATATGAAAATACGCCTCGCCAATGGGGTGGCCTATCCCTTATCGGAATTGGCAACCTTAAAAACGGTGAACGGGGTGTCGAACGTGCGCCATTTGAGCTTTCGCAAAGAAGTGCAATTGGAGGCTAACCTCACCGATCCTACCGCTTCGGTACCCGATATTATGAGCGACCTGAACCGGGAAGTGCTAACACCGCTCTTTGAAAAATACCCAGGCGTTGAAGCAGTTTACGACGGACAAAAACGTGAAACAGATAAAGTTAAAAACACTGCCAAAATAGTAATTCCATTGGTGCTATTGCTTATGTTCGCCATTGTAATCCTTACCCTGCGCTCAACTGTACAGAGTATTTTGGTATATGCCATGATACCGCTGAGCTTTGTTGGTGTAGTCGCTGGCCACTGGATACACGGCATGAGCATAAGTTTGATGTCGGGCATGGGAATGATTGCTCTGGTGGGTGTGATGGTAAATGATAGCCTTGTGCTGATAAATGCACTCAACCTCAACCTTAAAGATGGCCTAAAATATAAAGATGCATTGATAGATGCAGGAGTGTCGCGTTTTAGACCCATCCTGCTGACCACGCTGACCACCGTAGTGGGTATGGGCCCCATGATACTGGAAACCAGCATGCAGGCTAAGTTTCTGATACCGGTTGCTCTTTCCCTAGCCTACGGAATGTTAATGGCAACTACAACAACCCTGGTGCTGCTGCCCGTTATGCTTACCATAACCAACAATTCGAGAGTTAGCATCCTCTCTATTATTAAAGGCCGAAAGCTAAGTAACGAAGAAGTTGAGAATGCTATCCGGGAAATGGATTATGAAAATCAAGATGCGTAATTTGCAGATATAAACACAGCCAGCAAGCTGAAACTCTGCTGGCTGGCTTAATGAAAATCTATTATCCCTACCTGCCAGCAGGCAGGTCAATATCTATAGTCTCATAGTCTATAATCTCAATATCTAAAAAAAACCATGATTAAAAAAACCAACATACTGGCAGGCCTATTTTTTTTAACCCTGTCCGGGATTCATGCCCCGGAAATCAGCGGTGAGCTAAGTTTAGAAAATGCCATTGGCTTAGCCATTACCAACAACTACAATTTAAAAATTGCCAAAAACCAGTTGCAACAAGCTAAAAACAACAATAGCCTTGGCAACGCCGGACTGCTGCCATCGGCAACTTTAAGCGGCGGTGTGGATTATACCTTTTCGGATAGCGAAAACGAAACCATAAGTGGTGGCCTAATAAAAAATAACGGCATAGGCGCTACAGTTTACAATGCAGGTGCACGGGTTAATTACACTTTATTTGACGGTTTTGGCAACCGTTATTTTTATAAAAAACTGCAACAGTCGGATAAACGCCAAGAAATTATTTTTCTGCAACAAATAGAAAATACGATGCTTGGTGTTGTAAATGGATATTATTCCGTTTGCAGTGCACAGCAAAACTTAAAGTTGGCTAGGGAATCGATGCAAATATCGAAAGACAGATACCAAAAAGCATTGGATAGAAGAAGCTATGGCCAGGCCAACAAATTGGACGTATTGAATGCCGAGGTGGATATGAATAGCGACAGTACCCGCACTTTAAATACAGAGCAAGCCTATGTTACAGCTATTAAAAATCTTAATGTTGTATTGGGCGTTCCGGTACGCTCAAATTACAGCGTAGATGAAAACATTGAGTTTAACAACAACCTAACGGAAGAGCAGGTAATTGAAGCCGCCATGGTGCATAACAACATTTTGCTGTCGCAAAAACAGCAAGAGGAAATAACGGAGTTAGATTTAAAAATTGCACAATCAAAAAAGTATCCCAATCTTTCGGCCTACGGTCAATATGCCTATAACAAAACGGAATACGACAAGGACCATACAACATATAACCAAAACAGTGGACTGTCGAGTGGTGTGTCACTCCGGTTTAATGTTTTTAACGGGCATCAGCAGCGTACAAACGAAAAAAACGCACGTATAAATATATTGAGCGAACAGGAGCGTACACGCCAAATAAAATCAGAACTGGAGCGCGATGCCTCCAATGCGCACACCGATTACATTTATAAAAAACAAATTGTGGAACTGCAAGAGCGGAGTATGATCAGGGCCGAACTAAATTTTGAGCAAACCAAAGAAATGTTTAAACTTGGAAGCGTAACGTCCATCGAGTTCCGTACAGCACAGCAAAATATGCTAAACGCGGCCAACAATTATAACGATGCCCGTTTTAACGCCAAGGTGTCCGAGTATAATTTGTTGCGCATTACCGGAGAGTTGGTAAAGTGATTTTAAGAATTTGCCTACTTGTTTAAAATAAGTAAATATATAACAGCAAGTTATAGAAATAGTAAAAAGGTGTTTTCCTTGGCGTTTTACACAATTCCGACGCAAAGTTGCTGCAAATGTATAATAGAATTTGTGGTGCGTCGGGTTGGCAGTACGTTGTTCCCCCGGGTTT
>JAGXIO010000079.1 GCA_024635555.1 Saccharicrinis sp. | reverse complement strand
GGAGTTATTGCCCTTCTCCGTTTACTTTTACCGCCGCATGTAGATAACGAAAAAGCAGCAGATTATTTACGAACTAAAATCGGCCAGAACAATGATTATATCGAATGGACTGCTGTTAGACCAGATGGGCTAACAGATGAGGATGAAGTTAGCGATTACGAAATACACCCCTCACCTACCAGAAGTGCTATTTTTAATGCAGGTAAAATTAGTCGTATTAATGTTGGACACTTTATGGCTGCTTTAATAAGTGATGATGATTTATGGATGAAATGGAAAGGGCAAATGCCTGTCATCTATTATAAATCGTCCTAAAAAATAGGAAGTTATGAAGAAGAAACAAACAAAAAAAATACTCAGAATTATTTTTATTATGGCAAGCATAGGCTCCTTATATTTTGTACCATGGATTTTGGTAAAGGCTTGGATATTCCCAGTACCCGATACGGTTCAAGAACAAGTAAATGAAGCCATTGATCATGGATTTGATGGAATGATTGTTTATGTAGACCAAGCGGGGAAGCCACCGGAATTTTATGCCGCAGGCTGGCACGACCGAAAAAATCTTATACCTGCCTACCCGCAAGCCCTATTCAAGATTGCCAGCATTAGCAAATTATATGTTGCTGTTGCTGTCGCTGTTGCTAAATTGGTAAAAAGCCGGACGTTTGTCTTTGGATAAAACACTCGCTGATTACTTTCCGGAATTGGTGGGACGAATTGCTCATGCAGAAAAAATTACCTTGAGAATGATGGTGCAACATCGGAGTGGCATTCCCAATTTTACCGACACCCCTGGTTATTGGGAAGACCCACCGAAAGCTAATAGGGAAAATCTTGAGTTAGTGTTGGATAAGCCTGCTGATTTTAAACCTGATAAAAAATATAGGTATTCCAATACGAATTATTTGTTGATAGGCGAAATCCTTGATAAAACATTGGGATATAGTCATCACCAGTATATCAAGAAGGAAATTTTGATGCCGCTAAAGTTGAATAACACCTATAGTTTGCTTAGCGAAGTGAACTTAGACGATGTTATGAGTGGGTATTACGTAGGTTATGATGGCAATTTAAAATATAATGATTTTATAAACCCTTCCGGCTCAATGGTAGCTACAGCAGAAGATGTGGGAATATTCTTGAGGGCATTGATCGATGGCTCTTTGCTAAATGTTAATGAACAAGCTATTTATTCGTCCATTTATGAATATGAACATACAGGATTATTGCCAGGATACGCTAGTATTGCCAGGTATCACAAAGATATTGATGCGGTCGTTATTCAGTTTGTAAATACAAGTGGTGGATACACTTGGAGTTTAGCGGAAATCGTATATAATCGTATTGTAAAAATAGTAAGAAAGGCAAAAACTTGATCCTTCAGAAAAATATAATCGTATGAAGAAAAAACAAATAAAACGAATACTCAGAATAGTATTCATTATTGCAAGCATAGGCTCCTTGTACTTCGTACCATGGATTTTAGTAAAGGCATGGATTTTGCCACTACCAGAGACCGTTCAAGAGCAATTAGAGGAAGGCATTGATCATGGATTTGATGGAATGATTGTTTACGTAGATCAAGCTGGGAAGCCCCCGGAATTTTATGCCGCAGGCTGGCACGACCGAAAAAAGAAAATACCTGCCTACCCGCAAGCCTTATTCAAGATTGCCAGTATTAGTAAGTTATATGATGCTGTGGCTATCACCAAATTAGCCAAAAGTAAACGCTTGTCTTTAGATGAAACGCTCGCTGATTACTTTCCGGAACTCGTGGGACGAATTGAGAATGCTGATAAAATTACCTTGAGAATGATGGTGCAACATCGGAGCGGCATTCCCAATCTTACCGACAATCCTGATTTTTGGGAAGACCCACCAGAAAGCCGAAAAGAAGCGCTTGAATACGCACTTGATTTGCCGGCTGACTTTGAACCAGGTGAAGATTATGGTTATTCAAACACCAATTATTTGTTGCTTTCCAGAATCATTGAGAAAGTGGTGGGTTATAACGGTTTCCAATATTACAAGGAGGAAATTTTGACCCCACTTGGGCTCAACAATACTTTCGGTTCGCTTCGTGAAGTGAATATAGACGATGTGATGAGTGGCTATTATGTTGGCATTGAAAAGGATTTTAAGTATGAAGAACAAGGAATGTTAGCTACAGCAGAGGATGTGGGCATATTCCTGAGGGCATTAAACGATGGTTCAGTATTTAAGGAAGGGGAACAGGAAATCTACTCCTCCATTTACGTGTACGAACATACAGGCCTGCTTGTTGGCTATCAGAGCATTGCCAAATACCACAAAGACATTGATGCAGTTGTTATTCAATTTAATAATACAACTAATTTTGATGGATATGACTGGAATTTAGCGGAAATTGTATATCATCGTATTGTAAAAATATTGAAAAGTAAAAAATGAAAGCCTTGTCATAAAGAAAGGCTAAAAACAAATCAGAATCACGTCGAACAATAAACCTGTCTAATTATGACGCTATACCACTCCATAGAGAACGATCCGGAATACATCAATCTCCAAACCGAGCTGATAAAACTTCAATATGAAATTATTGAAAAAAAGGAACGATTGCTCATCATATTCGAAGGCCGCGACAGTGCCGGCAAAGGTGGCGCTATCATGCGTTTTATCCGTTTTCTTAATCCTCGATTTTATAGGGTGGTAGCCCTAACAAAACCTACGGATATTGAAAGGCGACAATGGTATTTCCAAAGGTACATCGAAAACCTACCCAACCCAGGCGAAATGGTTTTTTTCGATCGCAGTTGGTATAACAGGGCGGTGGTAGAACCGGTGATGGGATTTTGCACTGAGGCACAGTATCATCTCTTTCTTAAACAGGTAGTGTCGCTCGAAAACATGCTGATAGAAGATGGATTGAAAATAGTAAAGCTCTGGTTCTCCATTAATCACGAAGAGCAGAAAAGGCGCCTGGAAGAACGAAAAATAAACCCTTTGATACAATGGAAGCTGAGTACAGTTGACATACAGGCACAGCTTAAATGGGACGATTACACCCACTATAAAAACGAGATGTTCAAACATACTGGCACTCCCCAATCGCCTTGGATATCTATTAAAGGAAATAACAAGGATTATGCACGAAAAGAAGCCATCCGCTATGTTTTAAATTCCATGTCGTACACAAAAAAAGGAATTACCGGTGAGCGACTGATACCCGATGCAGATGTTGTTACGATAATTACAGATGGTAATTCATACTAAACTTTAGGCTTATATTTTAAGAGACAAGAAACAAATGTAAAATTAAAAGCTCATACTAAACCCTCAATATGAGCATATTAGTATAATCTAGTATTTAATTATTCATCTCACTGCTCGTGAATTAGGAATAAAGCTCGAAAAACTAAAAATTGAGATTCAAGGCAATTTGAATCCTGCCCGTTTTTTAGGCGAATCTAATGATGAGAGGGCTGGCTTTAAGAATATTGATGTGCAGTTTACACCCATTACTGATGCTGCACCAGAATTGATAGAAGAATGGATTTCGATTATAAAAAAAGGGAGTTGTACTGGATTCGCACCAGTGACCCGTATCCTCTCAAGATAGTGCTCCTAGCCTGCCGGTATCACCGAAGGCAAGCCTTGCGCCTCCGCTAAAGCTTCAGCGTATTCGGATTCCGACCGATGGCTGCCAATAGGGTCGATTACATTGTCCAAATCATCCCATCTTAAACGATGGGGTTAATGGAACTGATTGGTACTTTAGGATAATAATCTGATCGAAGACAGTAAATAAAGTCTATCCATTTAAAAAACGAGTAGTCAGGTTCTTGATACTGGTTTCAATGCCCTCAAATGGTTTACCGTTGCCCTGATTGTCGTCTTCCACAAAAATATATTTGGCACCCGCCACATCTCTGGCTTCCATTATACTTTTAAAATCAATCACCCCTTCGCCCACACTGCACATATCATCACCTTGCACTTCAAACGAGGCAGTCGCTTGGGCGCGCCAATCTTTAATGTGTAGCAATTGAAATCTGCCCGGGTATTTTTTGAACATTTCCACCGGATCCTGTCCTGCTTTAGATGCCCAAAAAACGTCTAGTTCCATGGTAACCAAATCTGCATCTAACAGCGGCATAAACAAATCATAATAAGGCACAATGCCATCCAAGGGCTCAAACTCAAAATTGTGGTTGTGATAGCCAAACTGAATATCTACATCCAGATTATAAAGGTTAACTTTAGATTCCTGTGTTTTGCCAGCAATAGCGCCATGTTGAGTGGTAATTCGGAAATCCCGAACAGCCACTTTCTTTTCCAGCTCTCCCTCTTCAAAAATATTTTTGATATGCTCGTTGATGGTCGATTTCGATTTGCCAAATAAAGTGGCCATTTGCTCCTGTGTAAGCCAAATATTATCGTCCTGAAGCCGCACATCAATTTTGATGTTGCCCTCTTGATTTTGATAAATCAATATTTTGCCATCCATGGTTATGCGTATTTACAAATTTTCACTGACACCGATTAAACGGTTTACCCTTACCTTTCCACTTAACAAATCTTGCATTAAACCTGTTTTAATGCTATTGAATGTTATACAATTAAGGTCAAAAATATAAAACATAAGTAATAAAGCACCTCCATAGAGACTAATATAAAAAGCGAGAGTTTCGACAATTTAGATACCCTCACTTAAAGTATTTTATTATCGGATATGCAATTCCATTATTATTATTTTTCCTAAAACTCGCTACTTCCATCCACCTCCCAGCGAACGGTAAATCTCCACCATTGCATTAAGTTGAGTAAACTTGGCATTGATCAAATCCAACTGCGAAAACAGGGCGTTTTGCCTGGCGGTTATCACTTCCAAGTAATTGATCATTCCATTGTTTAATAACTCTTCGGAGTAGGCCGTGGCAAGATTATAAGCCTCAAATTCCTGCGATTTTAATGAGATGCGTTCTTCTGCGGCTTCAAAAGTATAAAGTGCATCCGAAACTTCTTTACCGGCATTCAATATACTCAAGCGAAACCTAAGCAGTGCCTGCTCTTGTTTTGCTTTGGCCACTTCATATTGGGTACGGATTCGTCGGCCATTAAAAATAGGTTGTGTCAAAGAGCCAACTGCGGAAGCAAATAGTGAGTTTGCATCCAGCAAATTATCCAAATCTAAACTCTGTAATCCGCTATTGGCCGAAATATTGAGGGATGGGTAAAAATTGCTCTTGGCCACATTGGTCAGCTCAAAGGCATTAATCAAATTATATTCTGCCGCCAAAACATCGGGTCTGTTACGTAACAACTGCACCGGAAAGCCCACTTTCACCTCTTCTAAAACCCGCTGCTCTTTCAGCGTATTTCTTTGAATACTTTGTGGGGCCTCCCCCAACAATATGGACATGGTATTTTCCAACAACTTAATGTTTGTTTTAATATCCACCATTAAGGCCATTGTGTTATAAAGCTGCGCCTCGGTTTGCTTAACGCCAACTTCGTTCACATAACCCGCATCTTTTAAGGCTTTGATTGTCTCCAAGCTGCTTTTTCTGTTG
>JAGXIO010000078.1 GCA_024635555.1 Saccharicrinis sp. | reverse complement strand
CCCCGACCCTTCGGGGGCTCTTTTCATATTATTCTAATTAAAATATGACTTTAAAAGTAATTTCTTTTTTTTATAATGATGGTATATTTTTGAAGATTGCATGTTCAATAATAGATTTTATTTCCACAATCGCTAATCTGATAAATTGTTGGCTGCAAATTAAAGACTACAAACACTATAAGTAACATCTCAAAACGCCAAATAAAAATCCTTGGTGAGCTGTTTGTAAGCTTCGGAATATTGGTGTCGCCCAAATTCCTCGATAATTAATTCATCCACTTCTTCTGCAGTACCTAAAAACGAAAATTCCAACAACACCCGTTTGGGAGGTTTGCTTGGCGTAGGTTTTACATAAAGGGTTCTATTTAATTTTAAATTGTATTGTGCGGCAATGTGCTGGAAGTTGCTTTTTTCCGATGCCGGCAAAACAACACAAAAATGGCCGGTATCGCACAATAGTTTTGCTACGCCTTTAATCAAGTCGAGATAATTTAGATTGTCGGTATGGCGGGCTAAACTTTTTTTATCGCAAGGACTTTTAAGCGAATGGTTAAAATACGGCGGGTTGCTGACTATCAGATCGAATTTTGAGGAACTTGTGTAGGCTTTAAAATCGGCATGTAACGTGTTTAGTCGTTTGCCCCATGGACTTGCTGTAAAGTTAATCAATGCTTGCTGATGGGCTCCTTCGTCCAATTCAATGCCATATATTTGTGCAGTAGCAGTTCGTTGAGCCAGCATCAATGCAATAAGGCCAGTTCCCGTGCCAATATCCAACACGGACTGCACACCGGCCACCGAAGCCCAAGCACCTAGCAAAACCCCGTCGGTTCCCACCTTCATGGCAGCCAAATCCTGACGCACGCTGAATTGCTTGAAATTAAAAATGTTGTTAGCCATCATCAAAATTTCTCAAAAACACCCAATCCAAATAGGGCATAATCATATTTAATGGGATCGGAGGATTCAAATTCTCGGAGCCTTGCCGTAATTTCTTCAACGGCTTTCCAGTCGCTTTGCTTGCGGATTAGCAGGCCAAGTTTACGCGCCACATTGCCTGTATGCAAATCCAATGGAAGCATCAGATGGGCAGAGTCTATGTTTTTCCACAGGCCAAAGTCCACCTT
The DNA here is from genome assembly GCA_024635555.1 of Saccharicrinis sp. Classification (GTDB taxonomy): domain Bacteria; phylum Bacteroidota; class Bacteroidia; order Bacteroidales; family Marinilabiliaceae; genus Saccharicrinis. The sequence goes on along the minus strand of JAGXIO010000078.1, from coordinate 11,607 downwards.
CATTTTATCCTCCCTTACCATCCACCGCAAAAACATACAAATACGTTTTGCTGATGAGTTTTTAAGTACGTTTGCTACATGCTTGCCGGAACGTTCAGGTGATTGAAAGGAAATAAATATACTTCGGAAGTAGGTAATTGATTCTTTGAGACTTTTATTAGGCAAATATCCGGTAGTAAATACTTTTTCGAGACCGCCATACTTGGTATAAATATTTCGTAGGGCGTGAATGAAATAACGCAGATCGGTGCCGTTAAAAGTACGATAAACAGGGCCGTCTGGTATGGCGCTCACATCACCGTTCATCACAAAATGGTAAGGCTGATGATCCATAAGCCTAAGTATGCTGTGTCCGGCTTTAATGATGGACTGTCGTTGACCCCACGAAATAGTTGCTGCCAAAAAGCCTGCAATCTCGATGTCATGTTTTTCGGTAAAAAGTCTGGGTAAGGATATGGGATCAGTTTCTATGAATGCAGACGTATTATACGTAAGCACTTTTTCGTCGAGAAAGGTTTTAAGATCGTTTATTTCCATTTAAAATCTTTCAGATATTGAGGATAATTAGTTTGCTACCCATCCCTGTTGATTGGCACAAATCATACAAGATCAAAATTCTTGAGGTCTACTCCATGTACCCGTCCTTCATTTTTATTTCGCGGTCGCTCAGGTGGGCCAAGTGTAAATCGTGGGTTACAATTACAAAGGTTTGTTTAAACTCGTCTCTTAGTTTAAAAAATAGTTTATGTAATTCTTCCTGATTTTGGGAGTCGAGGCTACCGGTAGGTTCATCTGCAAAAACCACCGCCGGGTCGTTTATTAATGCACGGGCAATGGCCACACGTTGCTTCTCGCCACCGCTAAGCTCAGCAGGTTTATGTGTTTCACGGTCGCGAAGGTTTAAAAAAGCAAGCAGGCTTCGGGCTTTCTCCTCACTTTGTGCTTTATTTTTACCCGCGATAAGTGCCGGTAGAATAATATTTTCCACCGCGTTAAACTCGGGCAGCAATTGGTGAAACTGAAAAACAAAACCAATGTTGGTATTACGGAAGCGCGAAAGCTCCTTTTCGCTCAACTTTGAGATTGAAGTATTATTGATGATAACTTCACCGGCATTGGGTTTATCCAGCGTTCCTAATATTTGCAGCAAGGTAGTTTTACCGGCACCGCTGGGGCCAACTATGCTCACCACCTCGCCTTGGCGGATATCTATGTCAATCCCCTTTAAAACCTGCAAATCACCAAACTGCTTTTTAATACCACGCGCTTTAATCATCCTAAACTTTAATTAAATGAAGAGCAACAACATATAGGATACATAAGTTCCTATTAAAACGGCCCCTTTCCATCTGCTGATTACACTATGTTTTAAAGGTAACATAGCCAACATTAACATTACGGCCACGCCAATCATCCACCATATGTCAATTGAAATAATCATTTCCGAAACACCGATGGGTTTTAAAATAGAGGTAACACCCAATATTCCTAAAATGTTAAATATATTGGAACCTATTATATTTCCTATTGAGATAGCTGTTTCTTTTTTAACTGCGGCCATGATAGATGTAGCTAACTCCGGAACACTGGTACCAAAAGCCACCACCGATACGCCGATAACACGTTCACTTATATCAAAACCTTTGGCTACAATAACAACACCACGGACTAACAAGTCGGAACCAAAATACAAACCTACTGCTGAAAGAACAAGCAAGGCAATGGCATATTTCATTTTAAGTGTCGGATTTTTTGGTATCTCGTCCGATTTGCTAACTTTTCTTCGTGATTTATAAATCGAGAATACGAGATATAAAGCAAGTAAAATCAGAAAAATTATACCTTCATGAAATTCAATTACCTCGTTTTGTATAAAAATTAAAAACAAGATCGAAGCTCCCATCATAACTCCCCAATCGAACATTACCGAACTTTCCTTACTCACCCTTATGGGCAATATAATGCCTACTAAACCAAGCACCAGGGCTATATTGGCTATATTGGAACCTATTACATTGCCTATTGAGATATCGGGGACACCATCGAAAACAGCCTTTAAGCTAACGATAAGTTCAGGTGCAGAAGTACCAAAAGCCACCACCGTAAGACCCACCACCAAAGTAGATATCTTAAAATATCGGGCAATTTGAACGCTCGACTTCACCAGCCAGTCACCACTAAAAAAAAGCAGGACAAATCCTGCTAATATCATCAATATACCTATCAACATTTATTATTCGGTTTTATTTAATCTTGCTCGTTAATCGGATTTCTTATTGCGAGTTTGATCCGGGCTCTCGGAATCTATAGCCTCTTCATCTATGGCCCTGGGCTTTTTTGCTATTGCATCTTCTTTTTTTGCATTAGAATAGGGCTCATAACTTTCGGTATCAGATATGGTTTCGTTTATTTCGCGAATATGATTTTGAATATCATTTTTGCTTTCTTCCATATCTTTTTTAAAATCATCCGCACCTTCCCTAAACTCGCGTTTTAGCTCGTCGGTAGCCCTACGGAACTCATTCATTCCCTTACCCAATGTACGCGCCAAATCAGGAATTTTATTGGCACCAAAAAGCACCAGCACAGCAATTACTACGATGAATATCTCTCCACCACCAAATGAGAAAAAACCAATATACATACTATCGAGATAAATAATTTCTTCAAAGATAATAAAAACAAAACACCCTTTAAACACAAAGGTTTAAAGGGTGCAAGTATTTTTATTTTGAATGATCTATTTGTTTACAATCACATTCTTTTTTCGCTTTCTATCCAGCACTGCAAAAGCAACCGGAGTCGCAATAAAGATGGATGAATAAGTTCCTACGATAACTCCCAGCATCAGTGCAAACACAAAACCCTGTATTACTTCGCCACCGAATAAAAAGATAACCAACAATACGACAAAAGTTGTTAACGATGTATTAATGGTACGGCTGAGGGTAGAGTTTATAGCTGAATCCAAAACGCCCACTTTATCGCGTTTAGGATAAAGACCTAAAAACTCACGAAGACGGTCAAATACTACCACGGTATCGTTTATGGAATAACCAATTACAGTAAGAATAGCCGCAATGAAAGCCTGATCTATTTCGAGGCTAAACGGAACAATACTATAAAAAATTGAGAATATTCCGAGTACAATTATTACGTCGTGTATTAACGAAACTACAGCACCTAATCCATACTCCCAATTACGGAAACGGACAAGGATGTAAAGGAAAATTACAATAAGTGAGAATATAATGGCATAATATGCTTTGGTTTTGATGTCCGTTGCAATAGTAGGTCCCACTTTTTGAGAGCTCATACGGTAATTGTTGATAAAATCGTCGAAAGTTACATCGGCGCCTAAATTAGGTTTCAAACCGTTGTATAGCTTTTGCTCGATGGTGTTATCCACTTCTATGCCGTTTTCTTCAATCATATAGTTGGTGGCTATCCTTACTTGATTTTCACCTCCATAGGTTTTCACCTCAACGTTCGAGCCATCAAATTCATCGGCCAGTGCCGATTGAATATTTGATGCCGAAACGTTTTCTTCAAAACGTACCACATAGTTACGTCCACCTGAAAAGTCGATTCCGAATTTCAAACCGTGTGTAGCTAAGGAGCCAACACTTATTAGTATAGCAATACCTGATATCATGAAGAATACATTTCTTTTTTCCAAAAATTTAATTTTGGTATTCTTCATAAAACCTTGCGTAAGCTTGGTACTAAATTTCAGGTCCACCTTTTTGGTCAGTAACCATTCAAATATTAAACGGGTAATAAAAATGGCGGTGAAGAACGAAGTTGCGATACCAATCATCAAAGTTGTTGCAAAACCTTTGATTGGTCCTGTTCCAAACACAAATAAGATAATACCGGTTAGGAAGGTGGTTACGTTGGAGTCGATAATCGCCGAGAAGGCATTTTTATAACCATCAGAAATAGCAAGCCTAACCCCTTTTCCTGCCGCCATCTCCTCACGGATACGCTCATAGATAAGTACGTTGGCATCCACCGACATACCAATGGTGAGCACAATACCTGCAATACCCGGCAAGGTAAGTACAGCCCCAAAGGAAGCGAGCACACCAAGTATAAAAAACATGTTGGCCAATAGCGCAATGTCCGAAACGGCACCAGCTTTAAAGCCATAAAAGAACATCATATATAACAGCACCACCACAAAGGCCAATGCGAACGAGGAAAGTCCAGAGTTTACGGCTTCTTCTCCGAGTGAAGGGCCTACCACGGTATCTTCAACAATACGTGCTGGCGCAGGCAGTTTACCCGATTTTAAAATGTTTGCAAGGTCTTTTGCCTCTTCAGGGGTAAAGTTACCTGTGATAGAGCTTCTGCCTCCTTTAATCTCGGCATTCACCGTTGGGTAGCTATAAACATAACTGTCCAAAACTATCGCAATACTTTTACCTATGCTTGCCTTTGTTAAACGAGCCCACACGTTGGCACCTTCGGTGTTCATCCCCATGCTAATCTCGTAATCGCCGCGCTGTCCGGTTTCGGCACGCGCAGTTGTAATTACGTCACCTTCTAACGGTGGTCGCCCATCATGGCTGGTCACTTTTATGGCAATAAGTTCAAAAATTTCGTCTTTGCCCATCTTTCCGTCCTCAAGTTCGCGCGGTGGCAGAGGTTTTACACCCCACATAAACCTAACGTTCTTGGGGAACAAAGCACGTACCTGATCCATTTGAAGGTAACTGTTTACTTTGGAGGTGTCCTTAGCAAGAGAATATCCTACCAGTGGACCTGATTGACGTTGACTAGGATTTAAAACACTAAACAACGAGTTCTGGGTTTGCGGAGCGGCTAAAGAATCTACTGCTGTTTCAGGCTCATCCAATTGGCTCAACAAGTCATCCGTCGTTTCTTCATCCGTCTTCACCGAATCAACCTTCACTGCTTCGCTTTCTTCGGCATCGACAACAGGCTTAGCTGATTTATTTAATGCAGCTTTTGCATTTTCAATGCTAATTACTTTATTATTGGCTGCAATTAAGTTTTGCACCAATTCGCTAAGTTCATAGGTTTCCCAAAACTCCAGGCTGGCAGTACCTTGCAACAGCTTTCGAACCCTTTGCGGATCCTTAACGCCGGGAAGTTCTACCAAAACGCGTCCGGCTTTTTCTAAACGCTGGATGTTTGGTTGGGTTACTCCAAAACGGTCAATACGTGTGCGCAAAATATTAAAAGCATTGTCGATGGCACTCTTAGCCTCTTCGCGCACTACTTTTATTACTTCGTCATTGGATGTGTTATAATCAATTCTTCCTTTAAGCTCAACCGTATTAAAGATGGCCGCCAAACGGGCTTCGCTATCCAACTCTTTAAAAGAATCGTAAAATAAGGTGATAAAATTTTCGGAAGATGTTTTTTCTTTTTCTTCGGCTATTTGTAATGCCTTGTTAAATGTCGGGTCCGAATTGTAATTGGAAAGGGCTTTAAGGATGTCGGCCACTCTAACTTCGAGGATAAGGTTCATACCCCCTTTAAGGTCAAGACCAAAGTTAATTTCCTTTTCCTTACACTCCCTGTAAGTATACTTTTTTAATCCCAAGAAATTGTAAATCGGCTCATTGGCTACCGAATCCAAATAGTTAGCTTCTATTTGTTGATCGCCCATTGCAATTTCCTTCGCCTTATTTTCTTCCTGTCTGGTTTGATAAGTAAATACCAACTGATATAAACTTACTAAAGCCAGAAGGATGGCAAAAACCCTGATCGCTCCTTTGTTTTGCATCTGTACTTAAGATTTTATTTTGTGATGTTTAAATTTGTTTCTTTTTTCTATAATTGCGCAAATATATTGTTTTTTTTTAGAAATACCTCCTTATATAGAATAGTTGAAGCTTAGATGTGTATTTACTTTTAACAAAAATAACGGATGAGGCACTTAAGATTTACGATGTTTAATGCCCAAAATACGTATATTTACTGATTATGTTGTGTAATATTACAACCAAAACAAAAAATCTATGCACAAACAAAAAGGACATATCCTAGCTATTGACCGCAACGAGGATGTTTTATTTGCTTTAAAAGTAGTGCTCCAAGCACACGTAGAAATATTTAAAACAGAAAGTAATCTCATCAATATAGAAGCTTTATTGAATTCAGAAACTTTTGATGTGATTTTATTGGATATTAACTTGTGTAGTGATTTAACAAAAGGTAATGAGCGCTTCCCATATCTAAAAAAAATACTGCAGCTAGACCCTACCATAGTTGTGCTATTAATTACGCCCTATGCCGACATTAAAAAATCGATGCTGTGCGTAGATGCCGGAGCTAAAGATTTTATACTCAAGCCATGGCAAAATGAAAAAGTATTGGCTACCGTTTTGTCGGCAGTGGAGCTAAGCCGCTTACGAAACGAAGTTCGCGACCTTAAAGAAAAACAGCAAGGATTGTATAGATTGATAGATAAACCATTCTCTGAATTGATAGGAGAATCCAAGGCTATGCAAAACGTAATAAGCACCATAGATGAGGTAGCTTTAAGCGATGAACATGTATTAGTGGTGGGCGAAAATGGGACAGGAAAAGAACTCTTAGCCAGAACGATACATAAAAAATCCACTCGAAAAAATGAAGCTTTCGTATACATCAACTTAAATACAATATCGCCGGATCAGGTCGAAGATGAACTTTTTGGACATGCCAAAGTCGACAAACCCGGGCGCATAGAACTGGCAGATAAAGGCACTCTTTTTATAGATGAAATTAACAAACTACCTGCACCTCTGCAAGGTAAACTACTATCCATTTTACAGTTTGGCCAGAGTGCCCGCTTGGCCAATAACAAACCTAAATACATTGATATCAGGCTAATGTGTACTTCTAGCATACCGTTAAAGGATATTGCCAAAAATAAGGAACCTGTAAGTAACCTAATTAACCAATTAAACTTTGTTGAGATAGTATTACCCCCATTGCGACAAAGAATAGAAGATCTCCCTCTTTTGGCCGACTATTTTTTAAATATTTTTTCGAGAAAATATAAAAAAGTAGCTAAACTAAGTAAGGGTGCCCTCAACAAACTATTGAAATACAGATGGCCAGATAATGTGCATGAGTTACGTTTGGTGCTGCAGAAGGCCGTTATTTTTAGCGAAAATCAAATTTTGAGCGAAGACCACTTTCAATTATCTCCCCCCAGTTCGTCTGAAGATAATTTTGAAATAAACACCAGCAATCTGGAGGATTTGGAAAGATACATGATAGAAAAAGTGTTGCATCAAAACCAGGGCAATATCTCAAAAGCAGCTGTTCAATTAGGTCTTACGCGAACATCATTGTACCGTAGGATAGAAAAATATGGGCTATAAGAGCTTGGGGCTTGGAGCGTGGAGTTTGGCGCGTGGAGCTTGGGGCGAAGAGCTTGGAGCATACAGAAGAGAATGTACAGCGTAAAGCGGAGAGCAGAAAGCGTAAAGTCTAGATTATAGTATAGAATGCTGTACTATTACTTTTTATCGCTCAAATTCTTCATACGGTTGAACATCACTGCCAAATGAGCATAGAGCGAAGTGTCCTGTATTACAACATCCTCCGTTAAGCTAATACGTATAGGCGTAAAGTTCCAGATGCCTTTGATACCTCCATCGGCCATAGTTTGGGCTACTTCCTGAGCAAACTCTGCGGGTACTGTTAAAATACCCACCGATACATCATCTTCCTTAATCTTTTTAAAGTCGTTGACATGATAAATGGGAACACCCTGTATTTGCGTTCCTATTAATTTTGGATCCACATCAAAAGCGCCTACTATGGTTAGACCATACTGATCTAACTTATGATCGTGAAGCAAAGCGTTACCCAAACCACCTGCCCCAAATATATAGGCTTTATCTAATTTGTTAAAACCCAAAAAATCTTCCAGCACATCAATCAAGGTATTTACCTCGTAACCCACCCTAGTTTTTCCCACAATGCTGGTGTAGGATAAATCCTTGGTTACCTGCGTAGGATCAACGCCCATATCGCGGGCAATTTGGGTTGAGGAAATAAATTCTTGTTGGTCTCTACGGGCAAGTTTCAAATAAGTCAAATAACACGGCATCCGGCGCAAGGATGGCTCCGGCACCTGGCTTTCTTTTTTCTTGATTTCGCTTGTCATTGAATATTTTAAGAACGTTTGGATAATCGTAATATCTTTCATTAAGGTAACTTAGAGATACCTTGAGCTTAGTGACCAAATGTAGATAAGTTTTGCATTAAAGAAAAATTTCAATAATGATTATTTATCCGTTTTGGGTGATGGTGAAGAATTTAAAATGATTCTATATAAAAAAATCTGCGAAACGCTGTGAAAAAGTATGCTTGGCAAAACTTTCTCACCGAGTTTCGCAGAATAAATAGCGTAGCTAAAACGCAGCTTTTTTTTATGATAATGCTGAGATTAGCGCATCATTCATTATAAGCCGGCTATCTCTTTAATATCGCCAATAATTTTTTGAGCCAATTCCTCGGCTTCTTTTACGCTAGAACCCTCAGAGTAAATACGTATAATAGGCTCCGTATTCGATTTACGTAGGTGAACCCATTTGTCGGGGAAATCAATTTTTACGCCGTCGATATCGTTTACCTGTTCGTGGCTGTATTTTTCTTTCATGCGAATCAAAATATTATCCACATTTAAACCCGGTGTTAGTTCTATTTTATTTTTCGAGATAAAATATGGCGGATAAGTTGCCCTTAGCTCCGAGCATTTTTTACCCGACTTGGCCAGATGTGTCAGAAACAAGCCAATGCCCACCAAAGCATCTCTTCCATAGTGCGAAGCGGGATAAATCACGCCCCCGTTTCCTTCGCCCCCGATAAGTGCGTTGGTTTCTTTCATTTTGCTCACCACATTTACTTCACCCACAGCTGCTGCAGCATAGGTTCCGCCATGCTTTTGGGTTACATCGCGCAAAGCACGGGTCGACGATAGATTACTAACAGTGTTACCTTTTTGTTGGCTCAGCACATAATCAGCAACGGCCACCAGGGTATATTCCTCACCAAACATGGTTCCGTCTTCGTTTACTATGGCTAATCGATCTACATCGGGATCGACAACAAAACCTACGTCGGCTTTTTTATCTTTGATGAGTGCGGATATTTCGGTCAGATTTTCGGGCAACGGTTCAGGGTTATGCGGAAAGTGCCCATTGGGTTCGCAGTAAAGCTCAATAACATTCTTTACGCCCAATGCTTTTAACAAGGGTGGCAGAAAAATACCCCCAGTAGAGTTAACACAATCTATGGCCACAGTAAAGTTAGCCGCACGGATAGCCTTCACATCAACCAGCTCGAGGTGGCAAACATGATCGATATGCTTTTGAAGGTAAGTATCATCTTCTTTGGTTGTTCCCAGGTCATCTACTTGAGCAAACGAAAACGCTTCTTCCTCGGCGAGTTGTAATATTTTTTCGCCCTCAGCGGCATTTAGAAACTCGCCTTTGCTATTGAGTAGTTTTAAAGCGTTCCACTGTTTTGGGTTGTGGCTGGCGGTAAGTATGATTCCTCCATCGGCCTTCTCCATGGTAACGGCCAGCTCGGTAGTGGGTGTGGTGGACAAACCAAGGTTTATTACATTAACCCCGCAACCCATCAGGGTACCTTCAACTATTTTATCCACCATAGGGCCTGATATTCTGGCATCGCGACCCACAACCACGGTGATTTTATCTTTTTTTACATTTTCCTTTACCCACATAGCATAGGCAGCGGTGAATTTTACAAGATCCAATGGGCTCAGACCATCGCCGGGTTTACCACCAATGGTACCCCTGATTCCTGAAATAGATTTAATTAAAGTCATAACTTATTTTTTATATGATGGATGAAACCGGCATGGCCGGAGCAAATAATTAATTAGCAAAGGAGAATAACTTGATTCAAATATCGAAATTAGCACTAGCTACCAAGGCTTTGCAATTATTAAACATCTGAAAAAAATGTTTACTTCATAATACCTGCCTTTAAAAATGTAACTTCCTTTGGTGTAAGAAAACGCCATTTACCGCGGGGCACATCTTTTTTTGTGAGACCCGAAAAGTAAACCCTATCGAGCTTAAGCACCTCGTAACCTAAATGGGCAAAAATACGTCGTACAATCCTATTTTTGCCGGAGTGAATCTCTATACCCACCTCCTTTGCACTTCCTTCTACCAAACTTATCTTATCCGACTTTATAAAACCATCTTCAAGCTCAAATCCTGCGGCTATACTATCCAGATGCTCCTGCGTGATTTCCTTATCCAAAAATGCATGATATATTTTGCGGTGCTCATGGCTGGGGTGCGTCAGCTGTTTCGCCAAATCGCCATCATTGGTTAATAACAGAATACCGGTAGTCATCTTGTCCAAACGGCCCACGGGATATATCCGCTCCGTGCAGGCATGTTTTACCAAATCCATAACGGTATGTGTAGCATGAGGATCGCTAAGTGTGGTAACGAAATTTTTAGGTTTGTTCAAAAGCACATAAACCAACTTCTCAGTATTCAGCACATTGCCTTCATAGACCACTTTATCGGTCTTTTTCACCATGGTTCCAACAGTGGTAACTATTTCGCCGTTTACTGTTATTAAACCCTCCGCAATCAACTTATCGGCCTCGCGCCTACTACAAACGCCGGCGTTGGCTATAAATTTGTTTAATCTAATTTCATCTTTGGATTTTGCGGAACTAGGTTTCTCGGCTTCAAAACTTTTTTGGCTTTGTTCAGGTTGTGGTTTATTGTGGTGACTCTTTATGATAGTTTCCTGCTGTCCTTTAAATCTTCTCTCTCTCATGCTACTCTTTATCTTTATATTGAAATACTTTGAACGAAATGGCTTCTTCTTTAATAATGACGAATAACTTGTCCCTAATTTTTATTTAAAAATAGGCGACCTCAAATATAAGGTTTTAATTTTATAGCTTGTGCAGTGATATTAAATGGGGTGAAGAAAAAAAGCCCTGTTTTAACAGAGCTTTTAAGATTTCAATAACAAAAGTGGAGTACTTTACTTAGTTCATCTAAGAAAACCCTCTTTTTTATTATTACCTCTTCGTGATTACCCCTAACCCCTAAAGGGGAATTAGCTCTCTCCGGGGGTTCTGGTTCTCCCTTTAGGGAGTTAGAGGGTTTTTAGAAGATAGATTGTTCCGTTTTCTTATAGCCACTACTTACCGGCTTCATACTTAAATGAAACCGTCACTCTTGCACGGTAAGCTTCTACCTTACCCTCGTTGATGACTAAATCAAGCTTGCTTACTTCGGCTACCCTAAGGTCGCGCAAACTTTCGGCTGCTTTGTTTACTGCGGCTGTTGCAGCTTTCTCCCACGATTCGGTGCTTGTACCCACTAATTCGATTACTTTATAAACACTTTCTGCCATAATTAATGATTTACAGATTAATACTAATTTTGAATATTTTAGGTAAGCATTCAAATTACGACAAATCACACAGAAAAGCAAGGTGCTTTGGACCAGATGCAAAAGCTGGGTCTAAATGTTGGTTTTTATTTTCATGCAAAAATCTTTGTTAATCTGAACAGGAAGAATTTCACATCCACAACACCCCTAAACTGCCGTCTAAATTCCTTGATTTTG
>JAGXIO010000077.1 GCA_024635555.1 Saccharicrinis sp. | reverse complement strand
CGGTTTGATTTGTTCCAAACAGGGGTTACTTCTACACCCTGTGCTTTTGCGTTTATAATTGCCCTGAGCAAGGACTCACCCTGGTGACTGAACCTGTCGCCAATTCCAAAACTATATTTACCTAATTTCATGGTTTATATTATAAATATTTACAAAAATAATGTGTTCGCACGCGCATCATTAAAGCCTTTTTATTCATGGTGATTATTTGATAAATAGCTATTCTTTCCCATCCTTGGTATATGAAGAATGGTTAATTTTTATTATTAATCAACAACCTCAAATAATAGTAAAAGAAAGCCCAACCAAAAATAAAAGTGGGTGGGCTTTTTTACTACTTATCTTACCTTGCAATAAATTTTTTACTGCATGTTTCTTTTGCTGAATAAACATGAAATAAATATACCGTATTGGTGGATAATCTAAGTGTAGATTCTTTTTCACCTTTTGCAATAAACTGCTTTTTAACCAACTGCCCTTGTAGTGAATATACCTCTATAACAGTTTTCTCGGTTGCAGTTGAATTCAGTATCAATCTTGATGACTGAGGACAAAAATAGAAATCTAACTTTTCAAAAGATTGGTTAGCTTTAGAAATTGTCGCGCTTTTATTTGTTATTGGTGCAATTATAGCATGTGTGATCCGGGTGTCGAGTGAAGCGGAACTTCCGTTGTCCAACGTTAAATAACCATCACTGACACTTGTGGTTATAGTACCTGTTTGGTACACACCAGCAGCAAGGGCAACATTTTGAAACAAGCTTCCCTCTTCAATATTGATGGTGTTGTTGGTAGAATACAAATCGCCTATGCCAATGGTAACGTAATAATTACCATTGGGGACCTCTATTTCCCAATAGGATTCAGCGGCAATTCGAACTATTGCTTCTGTTAATATATCTCCAGTATTTCTATTCTTAACACTTTGGTTTACATTCCAACCATAATCGTAGCCATTTTTAGCTCCATACATGAGTCCCTTATCGCCAATGTATTCAGTAGGCTGATCCACAGAATCAGTACCAAAGTTGATAAAAATAGTGTTGTTAGCCGGAGGGGTTGCTGTGTCGGAAGGTACTACCTGAGACCATTGTGAGGTTTGGTCATAGCGGGTAATGCCTCCAATCGACTCAACTTTTGCAGTCCACTGATAATCCGTTCCAACTGCTGGGTTGGTAACTGTAACATCAATATCAACTGTTCCATTACCCATTGAAACTGGTACGCGAGATTGACCAAATTTATACCATGAGGAGGTATTGTATAAATACACGGCTACTTCTCTGTCTGTTGATGCTTCGTAGTCAACGGTTAAAGTATAGGTTTGTCCTGCTTCAACATCTGTGGGGCCTGAAACACTAATGGCATTATCTGCAAAGTTAACTGCGCACCATTGCGATACTTGATCATATTTAATAGCGCCGCCTAATGATTCAACTTTTGCCGTCCATTGGTAATCGTTGCCCTGTGGTGGTGTGTTAACAGTAACATCAATGTTAGCAATACCATTTCCTGCGGGCACTGTAACCCGACTACTGCCATACTTATTCCATGTTGTCGTATTGTATAAATAGACAGCTACTTCACGCTGTTCTGAAGCCTCATAGTTTACAGTAATCGTGTAGGTTGAAGCTGCATTTACTGAGGTTGTTCCTGAAATGCTTATAGCACTATCAACATATGCTTGTGTGGGGTTACCAATAATATCAAGGTAAGTAATGCGGGTAGTTTTATCGGCTGACGATCCGTTGTTAAGGGTTAATTTACCGTCGTTTACAGTTACGGTTTCTGTATTGGTGGCATATTCACTAGCAGCTAGTGATGCTGATTGAAATAACGAAACTCCTTCAACAACAATTGTGTTGTTTGTTGAGTATGTATCGCCAACACCAACAGTAACTTCGTAATTGCCATTAGGTACATCAATTTCCCAATATGAACCTGATCCAATTCGAACACAGGTCTCGTTTAGCGGATCACCAGTGCCTCGATTTTTTATGTTTTGAGCCACATCCCATCCATAGTTATAATCGTTTTGGGATGTATAAACAGCGCCGGTGTCACCAATGTAATCTGCAGGTATATTGTTGCTTGATGTGCCAAAGTTGATTTTGATACTTTCTCCTGATGGGTTCGGATTTGGGTTGCCGATGCCTGTTCCGGCAACAATCAGTTTTATAGAGTGTGCACCTATGCTAATATTTTGTCCGAATGAGGCATCAACGGTGGCACTTGATTCAGAATAACCTGTATATGGTTCATCAATTCCAAGGTCTGTTTTTGTGTTAATAGTATAAATGGTAGAGTTTGATCCGATTGATGGTGCCCATCCACTTAAGCTTACCGTTTGGTTCGATCCCGATCGGTTGATTAAAAGCACTGCATTAGTATTGGCATCTTTTTGGACAGCCAATGCTTCAATCGATGTTGGAATAGCACTGGTTGTTGAGTAAACCATCCCTTCTAAAAACCTACTTTTTAAATTCATTAAATACGCTGTTGGTCGTAAATGGAAACTTTCACTCATTATACCAAAACGTGAATCTCGATCATTAAAAGAGGTAAAGCCATCAATCGTACCGGCTTCTGCTACCTGCTTTAATAATAGGGCCTGCCAAACAGTTCCTTTGGTGCTACGCATTCTTTTTTGTACATCGACATCATTGGTCCAAAACATATTTGTTTCAGTTAACCACAGCGGAATATTGTTCCAGCCAAGATTATCGAGTTTACTTCTCATGTAGTCTCCCCCATTGGATACATTGCTAGCTTTGTCGTAGTAAAAAGCATCCATTTCGGTAGTTGAACCTGTTCCATATTGATGATAGCATACAAAATCGGTATTGTTTTCAGTTGAGTTAAGGAAATTAGTCAAGGTGCCATCGTAAGGTTGACTATATTCTCCACTCCCTCCTAATACATTCGAGTCGGCTTGTTTCATTGCAGTAATGGCATCGTTATACACTGAACCAAGATGAGTAATGTTACTTGAGAATGCATTCTCCATTTCATTAATTGGTGTCCAGTATTGTACATTGTAACCCAAGGTTTGATTTACATAAATTACCAAGTCGGCACAAAGATTTGCATAGGCTGCTTGAGCGGCTGCATTGTCAGGTACCTTATCTTTATTGGTGTCCAAATAATATGGAAGTCTTGGGATGTTCAATAACGTTGTAAAATTTGAAAAGTTAAAGTTGTCAAGGGCATCCTGTATGGTAGGATAGTGCCAACCTTCATTGTTATAGTCAATCCATCCTCGATTGTCGGTATAGTTGTTTTCAGTCATTTGGTTAGAATGAAATCGAACTAAACCCGGGTTCGCAAAATTAAATCCATCTTGATACAATTGATTGTTTGAAACAGAAGGATCTATTCCGCTCCAAACCACTAAACCTAGGTGCTCTTTTTTTACTTCACCATTTTGGATGTTCCAGTTTATTGAAACATTGACTTGTGCATAGGACAATGAACTGACAATTAACAATAAAATACTTAATGTAAAATTTTTCATTTTAAAAATATTTAGTTAAAAATTGAATAAATCTATTCTAAGTAACAGATCAATGGTAATGTAGTGCGTTGAGTGACATTCTGTTTTATGTAAACATCTCAATCATGTATCTATAATCTATGAAATGTTGATTGATCCGGTATTCATTATTCTCAGCTGCGGAGCTATGTCACAAACCGTTTTTCCAGCAGTTTCAAGTTGAGTTACAAGTTCTCTTGCCGGTGCTGCCAGCTTCTGTCGTTTTTTTCTTTAAGTTTTTTGTTGCTTTATACCATTAAAACTCAACCCCAAAACCACTAGCAGTCTATCATTCATAATTTACAAAAAAAGGAATTCTTAGTAGATGTTAACATTTCATTAGCCTGCTTTTTGTTGAGCGGTCAGAATAATAGGTACAACTTATTGATTTTTTCTATAGCAGCGCCTTAAAACGCAGTAATGCTTCTATGAAATAGTAATCAGCATAGGTTAAAGGTACATCGATTTCACTATTCCCGGGTAGGTGACCTACTCCTCGTTTTAGTAGAAAATATCCATTAGTTCCTGGTTCGGCAAGATATTCAGAAGTAGATAAGGTTCGAATCTGAGTTTCGGCAATATTTAGATAATCCTTCTTTTTTTGATTATTAACAAAGCCACTAAGTTCTATTAAAGCAGATGCCATAATTGCCGCAGCAGACGCATCACGCAATTCATCTGGGATCTTGGGAGCCAATAGATCCCAATATGGAATCATATCTTCAGGCATATTTGGATGTCCGATTAGCATCTCAGCAATACCAATAGCCTGATCTAGGTAACGCTGGTAACCTGTTTTTCTATACATCATAGTGTAGCTGTACAAACCCCAAGCCTGGCCTCTAGCCCATATCGATTCGTCAAAGGCACCCTGAAACGTTTGCTTAATTTCGGGCTGATGTGTAATTGTATCATAAGAAACAACATGGTATAAGCTGTAATCTGGACGAAAATGATTTAACAATGTATTATCTGCATGATTAATAGCAACATCATAATATAATGAATCACCCGTGGCTTGAAAAGCCCACATCAGTAATTCTAAATTCATCATATTATCAATAATTACGGGGTATTGCCATTTATCCCTGTGGTGATCCCACGAACGAATCAAACCTATTGATTCGTTGTAACGTTTAGTTGCACTGTTTGCTGCAGTTATCAGCACCTTCTTGTATTCTTCATCGCCCGTAAATCTGTAGGCATTACCAAAACTACAATATATCTGAAACCCAATATCATGATCATAAGTATTGAACTTTTCATTCTCAACACGCATCAAGTATTTTTTAGCCATTCTAAGCACTGCATCTTTTTTATTGTATTCGTATAAATACCAAAGGGTTCCCGAAAAAAAGCCGCTGCACCACCAGCGAGAATTAGAGGTAATAATTGTATCCAATTCTTTATCATAACTACGAGGCAAACGTTCGTCCTTATCTGCTAGATAATCAGACATCGAAAGCAATTGAGGCTGAGCCACATCCATAACCCGTTCTATAACCTCCACAATGGACTCTTCTTGAACAAAAGGTTTACACCCTGCCATCAAAATGCATATTAAACAAAAAAGAACAATTTTTTTCATCGAAAATATTTTTTAAAAAAATTTAAAAACAGACCTACCAAGTATTACCGTAATTAATCTATAGGTTTCACCGTTCCACCTTTGCAACACATTCTGAAATAACAAAAAGCTGATTAGGATAGACGTTTTTTTTTATTAAAGAGGTGTTAAAAGGGCTTAGA
This sequence comes from Saccharicrinis sp., assembly GCA_024635555.1. GTDB lineage: Bacteria > Bacteroidota > Bacteroidia > Bacteroidales > Marinilabiliaceae > Saccharicrinis. The sequence continues at coordinate 24,341 of JAGXIO010000077.1, read as the reverse complement.
TTGTTATTTTATAAAAACTCAATCTTTTTTTAGCCAAACACCCTGTCCCGATACTTTTGCTTGTTCTTTTTTACGTAGGTAATAATTGTGTAATTCATAAAATGCTTGCTTTTTCTGCCCACAATCGGAGATTAAGCCTTTGCGATTAAAAAACTCCTGATAAACCGGGTGTTGTCGTCGCGGTGATTTGAAATCGGTAAGTAGCCAAGGGCTTAATCCACATAGCCCTTCTATTTGGTCAATCATCTCTAGTTGCTCACGGTAATAGCGTGCCTGATACTCTTCGCTCCAGACGGTTTGTTCATCGCCATGGAATCCGTACAGTGCACCGGCTCCTGTTTCGCTAATAAAGGCTGGCTTGTCGAAGTTAATTTGAAACTTTGCGCCTTTGGCACTTCCACCATACCAACCAAGATATTCGTTGAAACTGATAATGTCTAAGTGGTCACCTAGTTCGTCTTCAACAATGAACAGCTTTGGATTCTTATCATCGGTATGAATTTCAAGCGCTGCTGAAACCAAGCGGGTATCATCGGTAGCTTTGGTATGTTTTGCCAATGATGACATAAACGTATTTCGTGCATCTGAAACTGGTGTTTCATTGCCTATCGACCAAATGATAATTGAGCTACGGTTTTTATCGCGTTCAATCATTTCAGTAATCATGTTTTTGGCTTTCTGTTGGATAATTTCACTTTCCCATTCAATTTTCCAATACACGGGCACTTCACTCCAAACCAGTATTCCCATTTCATCGGCAGTCCTTATAATATGTTCGTTGTGCGGATAATGTGATAAGCGAACCATATTGCAACCTAATTCTTTTGCCCAAGTCAGTAAGGTAATAGCATCGGCCTTTGAATACGCACGCCCTTGGCGCATGGGAATTTCTTCATGCACGCAAATTCCTCTCAGGAATATCTCCTCATTGTTAAGCAGCAGATTTTTACCTTCGGTACTGATATTTCTGAATCCGATTTTGTCGCGAATCTCTTCTTTATCATAAGTAATTATGACATCGTATAGCTTTGGGTTATTTGGCGACCACAGGGAAATGCGCTCTGTTTTCAACTCAAATTGAACTTTACCGTTTATCGTTTCAAGCTCTTTTGAAAGCTGTAATTCAGGAATGTTAATTGTTACTTTCTTGTTTGCTTTTTTATTAATACTTATAAAACCTGAGATGGTATTTTTCTTTGTTTTTGATAGTTGAATTTTGTAGTCTGCAACGTATGTTTCAGGAACTTCAATCAGCATAACATCGCGTGTAATTCCACCGTAATTCCACCAATCCGCTCGCAAAGCAGGAATCCGGTCAACTTTACGGGAATTTTCAATTTTCACAATCAAACTGTTGTTCTCCTTGATGTAGTTGGTCACATCAAATTCAAAAGGCGTAAACCCCCCTTCATGATACCCAATGGGCTTTTTATTTAAATAAACATCGGCACGATAATTTGCTGCGCCAAAGTACAGTATGTATTTAAACCCATCCTTTTTTTTAACAGTAAATTCTTTTTTGAACCAAACCGTTCCTTCATAAAATTCAAGCGAAGGATCTTGAGAATTCCAATCGCCTGGAATATTCATTTGCTTTGCTAAATAAAACGAATACTCAACCCGATGTGATTTATCCTTTTGAACAACATCGTTATAAAAAGCAGCACCATTCTCAGGATCATAATCCTGATAGGGTATGCTATGATAATTGCAATACCCATTTTCGTAGGGGTCAACAATGTATTTCCATTGCCCATTTAAACTTATATGATTTCTGTTATACGGATTTTGAATAGGGCTTGCTAAAGCGCACCAAGATATAGCTAAGCTGAGTAAAGTGATATATATGAGTTTCATTGAAATTTATTTTGAGAATGTTTTGTCTAATTTTATTTATGCCGATATGTACGATATGTACACTTATTTCATTTGGACTACGTAAACATCCGATCTGTTATCGAATTGTGCATTATACGAAATGAATTTGCCATCTGAAGTCATTTGTGCATGCGGATGTCGTGATTGCTGCCCTGAGGCAAATGTGCTGTTATGCTTTGCTAAAATCTCCATTCGTGGGATGTTGAATTTATCAACTTCTCTCCAATGAATAGCAGTTAGGAATTGATAGGCTATTAGATTGTCAACAATCAGAATATCCTTTTGGCGATGAGCACTTACATGACCGTACCACAAGTTAGGGAACTGTTTTTCCCAAACTGTTTCTCCATTTCTGGTAGCAACGCCTATAAAATGGCGCTCGTCTTCGCCCTCCTTGTATGGCGAACCATATTTTTCGTAATCTTTGATTTTTTCCATATTTCCCGAAGGCCCATGATAATAAACGTGATTGCCATTGTAATTCCAGTTGGCATGCCAGGTAAATTTGCTTGGGTCTTGGGGAGTAATGGGATTTATTTTCCCAGTATCTAAATTAAAAACATAATCACGAGGTGTTTTTCCGTAATCGCCACCATGCGAAAAAAGAGGGGCTGAGTTTTGATTAAAAAGCACTAAGTTGGGATGAACCGGGTTGGTTATAACATGACCTGCCCGGAGTTGTGTGTTTCTGATTAGCTCCTCTTTTTCTCCAGTTTTAAGGTTGTAGCGAATCATCTTATATCCCAAAACATTATTTGGGTTGGTGGTTTTCTGGTCTCTTTTAAAATCAAAATTAATATCGTTTACAACGGTAATTAGATATTTAGCATCGCATGTTGCCATTGCACTGGCAAAAATACCATCCTTCGAGCTGTCTTTTTCGAATACGATTTCACCATTAAAAATGTCGTAAACCCTAAGCTTTTGACCACAGCGTATAATTGCCAAATTTTTTTCAGTTATTATTTCTAATCCATTTCCATTGGCAAATGTGAACGTTTCGCCCTCTTTGGCATAATCAAGCACTTTGCAATCTCCGGTTTCAATATTAGCTCTAACCAATGCCGATGCTTCACCAGGATTCCATGTACAAAACACCAAATGCTTGTCGTCTTTTGTAAAGCCAGTATGTATATGGTAGGTTGGCTTTTGATTAAAGCTCCTATAGGAAGTTAGCCTCCGTGTCATTCTTCCAGTGGTTTCGTCGGGGAATAGATAAGATTCGTTGAATTCAACTCCCTTTTTCGGAATCGCTTTATTTCTGTTATATTTTTCAGGAGTGTTTGTTTGCTGTTTACTAGTTTTGCCTGCCCATACTGGGTTAATGGCTGTTGCACCACCAATCAGTGCCATTGTTTTTAATGCATTTCTTCTGGATTTATTCATCATGTACGATCTTTATTTTCATCTACAAAGAAACAAGCAAGCCTTAACAATCTATTTGTGTTAGCATATCAACTTTGTTCTCTTTTTAAATTCGAAATAATGACTTAAAAAATAAATGTTAGCAAATGCATCATAGTTGTATCCTAATGTCTCAAACATACTGCACGGTAAATTCAGAAACACTTTATACATATAAACTTAGCGAATATTTTGCTAAGTTTGCGTACAGTCATTATTTAATAGAATTATGAGACATAGGTATTGTTTATCGCTTGTTGCTTTGTTTTTTGTTGTTAGTTCGTATGCCATTCCAAGCCAGTTTGAAAAATACACATCTACAGATGGTCTAAGCAATAACTACATCAAAAGCATCTGTCAAGACAAATATGGATATATCTGGGTTGGGACTCGTTATGGGGTTAATAAATTTAATGGCTACGATTTTCAAAATTTCACCAATAATCCTAAAGATAGTTTATCTATTTCTCATAACGCCATTGTCGATATTGTTTCATCACCCGATGGTTTAGTTTGGATTGCCACCGATTTGGGCTTGGATTTTTATTGTTATGACAAAAACTGTTTTAATAAAGCAAAGTTTTTCTCCAAAGATGGGGTGCTTTTGAAGGATCTATCTGTAAATGATCTTAGTATTTATAACGATTCTGTAGTTTGGGTATCGACCAGTATGGGCTTGTTTTATCGCGAAAAAAAAACAGCTTCATTTCTCCAGGTTGATATTGCAGAATTGACAAACACCAACATATCACGGCATTTTATTAGAAATAACAAAGAGTTTTGGTTGGCATATCAATCAACCCTCTTTAAATATAATGCAGAATCAAAAAGGATTTCTACATTTAAAAATAATCCACAAAATTATCATTCTTTTTCAGGTTACAGCATTAGTCAAATTTTTGAATTTGATCACGAGGTGTATATTGCAACAGGTGGAGGAGGATTAAATAAATATCTTCCTGAAAAGGAACAATTTGCCCACTACAAATATCACGATGGAATCACACATGTGGTGCTAGGTCGCGATAGTTTATTCTACATGGCAACATGGGAATGGGGGTTGGTAATATTCAATCCAAAAACAGGACAATTTCGCCATGTTGATTATCAGCCATTAAAACAAGATGGCCTAAGTTCAAACAGTTTAACTGATGTATTTTTCGACAAACATGATAACTTATGGATTGGGACTAATGGAAGTGGCATCAATAAGTACGATCCTCATTACTGGAACTTCAATCATCTTTCGTCCCATTTTTCCGAAGAAAGAGGATTGTCGAATGAAATTGTACGGGCATTATACCATGATGGTAAAAATGTGCTATGGATTGGAACTGAGGGAGGAGGTTTAACTAAATTTAATATTGAGAATGGGGAATATCAATATTTACGGGGTGAATATTTCAGTGGGGAGAAAAAATCAAATCAGATTGTACTTTCGATAGCTCAAGATAACAATGATCGTGTTTGGGTGGGAACAATAACTGGACTAAACCTTGTTTCGTCGAATACGCACTATACAAGTATTTCTTTTTACAAACCTGATGATTTGTTGCTTTTTAAAAGACAAATTTGGAAAATTGAGAAAAATCCAAATGGAAATTTTTGGTTGGGAACCAATCAGGGCTTAATCGATTTTAATCCATACAATTATTCGTACACCGAAATTATTCCTAACAATGAAGTTATAAACAAGGCACTTAGGCGGGGAATTACCACAATATTGGTTGATGGAAATGATTTGTGGGTTGGCACTAAACTCGGACTTTGTAAATACCGTAGCTCAACTCAAAATTTCATTTTGTTTACAAATGATCCCAAAGATTCGGCCACAATATCAAATAATTCTATCAATGGACTACTTAAAGATCAATGGGGTAATATTTGGATTGCCACTGATTTTGGTTTGAATAAGTTTGAAGCTGCAACGCAATCATTTTTACACTATTATGAAAGTAATGGTTTGGCTGATAATAGGGTGATTTCAGTTATTGACGACAATCTGGGTAATATTTGGTGCTCTACCAGCAACGGACTAACCAAGATAAATAGTACCAACGATATGATGCGCAGCTACAGAACTTCTGATGGATTGTTGATGAATCAGTACAATAGTGGTGCATATTTTAAAGATAATAAAGGATGGTTGTATTTTGGTGGTATTAAGGGTATTGACTATTTCAATCCAGAAGCAATTAAAACGAATCAAAATATTCCAGATGTGTTTATTACCACTATGATGATTCGAACCAGTTCTAAACAAACAGGAGCAACATCCGACATTGAAAAGGATCTCTTTTTAAAACAATCAATTGAGCTAAAGTACAATCAAAATTTCTTCAATATTAATTTTGAGGCATTAAATTATACGCGTTCTACAAATAACCAATATGCCTATATGCTGGAAGGCCTTGATAAGGATTGGAACAAGGTGAAAAACCGGCGAACGGCATATTACAATGGAGTTCCTCCCGGCAAGTACAGATTTAAGGTAATTGCTTCAAACAACGATCAGGTTTGGAGTGAGGTGGGTGATAGCATTACCATTGTGATCACTCCGCCAATATGGAAAACATGGTATGCCCTATTGGTGTACTTGTTAATTTTTATGATGTTGATTTACTTAGCTAATCATTACACAATAATTGGAGTTAAACTCAAAAATGATTTTAAATTCAATAACCTTCAAAGGGAAAAATTGAAAGAGATATACGATGCAAAAATGAAGTTTTTTATGAATATCTCGCACGAGCTCAGAACTCCTTTAACCTTAATCATTACACCTCTTGAAGAGTCGTTAAAGCGTTTGCCCGAAAAGTCTGAAGTAAGATCAAAGCTCTTTCTGGCGCATCGTAATTCAAATAAGTTGCTCAATCTGGTTAATCAACTATTAGAACTTAGAACTATAGAAGTTGGTAGTAGCAAATTACGAATTTCGAAGATCAACATATTAGACTTGATTGCAGAAATCATGAATTCCTTTGGCGAAACTGCAGCTAATAAATCTATTCAATTCGAATTGAAAACAAACCTTGATTTGTTAACGGTTTGGGTTGATGTGGATAAATTCGAGTGCATAATTGTGAACCTATTGTCCAACGCATTTAAGTTTACTCTATCGGGTGGCAGAATAACCATTTATGTTACCATTTCGAGGCAAGAAGGTGTCAATGTGGGTCAAACACTCGATAATGAAATGGTAAAAATTGTAGTTGAAGATACTGGAAAAGGGATACCAGTAGAGGAGTTTAACTCTATATTTGAGCGCTTCTATCAAATTGCAGATAAACATGAAAGCACAAAGGGAACAGGTATTGGCCTGTCGCTTTGTAAAGAATTGATTAACATGCATAGCGGCACGATTAGAGTTGAAAGTGAAAAAGGAATCGGATCAAGGTTTATTTTGAAAATACCATTGGGAAATACTCATTTTAATGATAATGAATTGAAATTTTCTGAAAATGAAGATAAAACAGAGGCCGTAAAAAATGTAAACTTAGCGTTAAAGAATAGCTTAACAACAGCAAATATTAAATTTGAGCCGGAGGCAAAACATAATCCTAATTTGCCCAACCTTTTAATTGTTGATGACAATTACGATATTATTCAACTCATTAGCCAAAGCTTAAATACTAAATTCAATATACGTTATGCGCTAAATGGGCAAGATGCACTCAAAAAATTAAGTTCGCAATTGCCTGACGTGGTGATTTCAGATATTATGATGCCGGGCATAACAGGGCTTGAGCTTTGTAGAAAAATTAAATCAGAAGATAGAACAAAGCATTTGCCTGTGATATTGCTTACCGCGAAAAGTGCGAGTATTGATAATCTTGAAGGTTTAAAATCGGGGGCTGATCACTACATAACCAAACCCTTTCAGATGGATTTACTGGAAGAAACAATCAATAATATCTTGAATGGTACCAAATATTTGAAATCGAGTATCATGAAAGATTTGCCCATCGACCTTCATAACCTTGATGTAGGAAGTCCGGATGCCAAGTTTATAAAACAATTGTATGCTGTGGTGGAAGAAAATCTTTCAAATCCTGTATTGGAAGTTCAATTTTTGGTTGAAAAGTTAGGTGTGAGTCGTGCCCAGCTTTACCGCAAAATTGAAGAATTATGTGGCCAATCGGTGAAAGAATTTGTTAGGACTATACGCCTAAAAGTAGCTGCAAAATTATTAGAACGTGGCGATTTACGTGTTTCTGAAATTATGTATCACGTGGGCATTAACACCCGTCCTTACTTTATTAAGCGTTTCAAGGAAATGTACAAAATAACTCCAAGCGAATACATGAAACGTCATCAAAAAATTGATGGGTAAAAACGCTTCAAAGTAAAAAATTACCGACTATAAACCAACAAAGTTATCTTTTATTAGGATTTGACAATAAGCTGTTAATATACAGGGTGTTGTCATTCGATTTGGTACGCCAAATATATACTGAAGATACGTTTGAGTACACTTTAAATCATCCGATTCAAATAAGTAAAACTAAACGGGAAACTGCGCTACTCTTACTGCTAGGAATGTTTGTATTTTTGAAAATCGAAAACAATGTTAGAAGATGAAAGATGTAGACAAAATTGAAAGCCAAGTAAGAAAAAACAAGATTATAAAAATTTGCATACAAGTGTTGTTGGTACTCTACATTGCCTTAATGTTGATGTTTTTTGTGAGCTAAATGTTCAGTTGAATTTTATTAAATAATAATAATGAAGAACTTAATTCTAATCAATCTATTTATTTTTTGCTTGGGGGTGTCGCTTGCACAAGCACAAACCCGCTCAATTTCGGGAGTTGTAACCGATATTGCAGGCGAATCAATTCCTGGTGTTAATGTAATTATTAAAGGTACAAGCATTGGAGCCGTTACCGATTTAGACGGAAAATATTCCGTTTCAGATGTAAGTAATGCTGCGGTGCTGCAATTTTCATTCATTGGTTACGCAACCCAAGAAATAAGCGTAGGCAATCAAATAACAATAAACATTCAGTTGGTAGCTGATATTATGGAATTTGAGGAGTTTGTGGTAGTAGGCTATGGTACCCAATCTAAAAAGGATTTATCATCGGCAATTACGGTTGTTGAAACCAAAGAACTTACTAGAAATCCAAGTGTAAATGTGGCACAAGCATTACAGGGGCAGGCTGCAGGAGTTATGGTGAGCTCGTACGGAGGCTCGCCGGGAGCTTCGGCTAAAATCAATATCCGAGGTATTGGCAGTCCGAACAGTACCGACCCATTGTATGTAATTGATGGGGTGCCTACAGGTTCGTCAAGCACTATTAGTCCTAATGATATTGAATCAATTCAGATTTTAAAAGATGGAGCTTCAACTGCCATATATGGTTCAAGAGGTGCTAATGGGGTAATAATAATAACCACCAAATCAGGTGTTAAGGGAAAAGCTAAATTTACTTTCAATGCTTATCAAGGCGTGCAGAAAGTTTGGAAAACCATTGATTTATTGAACGCAAATCAGTATGCCGAATTAATTTCAGAAGCAGCTGTTAATGCATCGTCCATATTTGTTCCGATCAATCCTCCTGCACGTGTTACTGATGCCATAGAAAACCCTGAATTGTATGGAGAAGGCACCGATTGGCAAGATGCCATTTTTCAGTTGGCGCCTATGCAACGATACGATATCAATGTTTCAGGCGGTACCGAAGATTTAAAATACAACGCTTCAATGGGTTATTTTAAGCAGGATGGTACAATTATCAATACCGACTATGAACAATACACGGCGAGGATTAAAACCAACATCATAAAAGATAAATTAGAATTTGGCCAATCATTATCTGGTAGTTATTCAACTCGCAACGGTGCTGTTAGTCAGGGTGGCCGTAGTATGTTGCAGTTGGCCGTTACTTCAACGCCAACACTGGCAGTAACCGATTCGTTGGGGAATTATCAAGGTGCCGAAGTAGCCGATGGAATTAACATATGGAATCCGGTGGCATGGAGTGCATACAATGAAAATCGCCGTCGATCAGTTGACTTTTTAGGAAATGCCTTTGCACAATATACAATTATTCCTGATCTGAAATTGAAATACAATTTTGGTTTAATTGGAAGTGCTGATCAAGACTTACGTGTTATAGACGCATATAATCTTGGAGACTTTTTTGAGAATACAGATAAGGATCTTACGGAAGAATACAGCTTTAATTTTCGATTTGTACATGAGTTAACCTTGAACTATCGAAAGGTAATGGGCAATCATTCTATTAATGCATTAATTGGATACACACGCGAAAGAAGGACTAAGAATGAAATCGGTGTAACGGTGCAAGGTTTTCCTGCTGATTTTATGGAAAGTATTGGAACGGGGCAAGAGCTGATGAGTAAATCAGGTACCCCAAGCGAATCGCGAATGGAGTCATTCCTTGGACGCGTTCAATACTCCTTTAACTCCAGATACTACTTCACAGCCAATATCAGAAGAGATGGGTCATCGGTTTTTGATCAAAATTATTTGTTTGGGAATTTTCCCTCAGTTTCATTGGCATGGCGTCTAAACGAAGAAGGCTTTCTTTACGATTTCAAACAAATAAACAACCTAAAACTTCGACTAAGTTATGGAGAGGTTGGTAATGCCCCCATTGGTAATTACGGCTATCAAACCCGATTGAACAGTGGTGTTAATTACACTTTTGGGGGCGACATTGCCATGGGTACGGTACAAACTAGGTATCCATCTGTTGGAGCAAAATGGGAAACTACACTTACCAAAAATATTGGTGTTGATTTGGACATGTTTGACAATCGGTTTAGCTTGGTTGCTGATGCTTTTATTAAAGAAACCAACGATATACTTATACAAGTTCCAATCCCTTACAGTGCAGCAAACCATAAATCACCTCCGGCATTAAATGCTGGTTCGGTTGAAAATAAAGGGTTTGAGCTGTCGCTTAGCCATAACAATACTATTGGAGAATTCTCATACAATTTAAGCGGCAACCTTACTTACGTTGTGAATGAGGTTACGGAAACTTCAGCAAATAAAAATGTAATCATTGATGGATATACTGAATTGGGAAATGTTACGCGTATGGAAGTGGGATTTCCAATTGGCTACTTTAAGGGGTATGAAATGTTGGGGATTTATAAAACCCAAGAAGAAATTGATGCAGTAAAAGCTGAGTATCCAAGTTTGGTTAAGAACCTTAAGCCTGGCGATATTATTTACAAAGATCAAGACAGCAACGGTTCTTTAAATGCCGATGACATGGTGATGATCGGAAATCCTTTTCCCGATTTTATTTATGGTTTGAAAGCAGGGTTTGATTACAAAGGAGTTGACTTTAGCCTATTCTTTCAGGGTATAAAAGGAAACCAAATTTTTAACGAGATGAGACATTGGACTCAAAATATGAGCCTTACCGGTAATCAAAGCATTGAAACATTAAACCGTTGGAAACCAGATGCTGAAGATGGGAACATATTTGCAACTTTGCCTCGCGCTGAATTAGACCGGACAACCAACCAAAAACTATCGGACAGGTATGTTGAAGATGGAGATTACCTGAGGTTGAAAAACGTAACATTAGGGTACACATTTCCTGAATCAATCATCAACCAAATTGGGGTCAGTAATCTTAGGGTTTATGCGCAAAGTCAAAACCTATTTACCTGGACAAAATATTCGATGTTCGATCCTGAGATTAGTCCGGGCGGCAACCTTAGTACCGGAATTGACAGCGGAACTTATCCGGTTCCCCGAATTTTTACAATTGGTGTTCAACTAAGTTTCTAACCTGATTTCTTAAAATTATGAAAGCAAAAATATTAATATCAATATTGATTCTAACATCATTTCTATTTGTAAAATGTTCAGAGGATTACCTAACCCTATCAGATCCAAATAATATTACCAAAGGTTCGTTTTATAGCGAACCTGAACATGCCGAATTGGCGACTAATGCCGCTTATGCAAGTCTACAATCCTTTGGGTTGTATGCACAATACTGGTCCTATTTTGCTGATTTTAAAAGCGACGAAAGTTTTGCTACACGTAACGCTACCAATCCAGGTTCATACACTTTGGCTGATTTGGCTAGCTATCAAACTTTAGCAACCAATGCCGAGGCTGCCAGAATATGGCGCGATTGTTATCGTGGTATATACCGTGCTAATGAGGTGTTACTTGAAGTAGGTGTAAATATGAAAAACATTGCAGACCCCGATATTTTACAACGTAGCATTGGAGAAGTACATTTTTTGCGTGCCTTATACTTGCTTCATTTGGTGAAAGCTTATGGCGAATTTATTATCGTCCCTGAGAAAAATCCAACTGATAGAGATGAGTTTTTTCGTCCTCTGGCCAAAGCTGGTAAAGCATGGGAAGTAATTATTTCAGACCTTCAAAAAGCCAAGGAGTTATTGCCCAAAAAAGGCAGTGCTTTGGTTTCAGGTAAAAACCTGGGCCGTGCAACCAAAGGAGCAGCAGCAGCTTATTTAGGTAAAGCCTATTTATTTATGACATCGCCCATTTACAATTCAAAGTTAATTGATGCAAACGCCTACTATCAACTTGCAAAAACTGAGTTTGAAGACCTTGCCAATGGTAATTTTGGGAGTTATACACTAACCAATTATTTCAGGGACAATCATAATAATACATCTGAAAACAACTCAGAATCTCTGTTCGAAGTCCAGTTCGAGTTTTTGGGAGATGAGAGTGATGTATGGGAAGAACATGATCCTATATCAACGCAAGAGGGCAGTATGCGCTCAAAAGGTAGTGGTATGCATGATGGATACGCTGTGCGTTGGTATAACAATGCCCCAACTGATGGAGCTTATTTTGAATTTGAACGAGATCCTGCTAAGCCTGATAGTGTAATTGATCCGCGTTGTTTTATGACCATGTGGTGCCCGAAAGGAGCCCGTTTTACCGATAATAACAAAGTTTATAGTTACGAAGATATTAAATGGCGTAAAGGCAATTATGGATGGCGTAAATACGAATACGATTTCGATCCAAACGAAGTATATGGCAAGCAAACTTCTAACGACCATAATACACGCATTATGCGCCTGGCCGATGTGTATTTAATGTATGCCGAATGTTTAATTGCTTTAGGAAATGAAAGCGAAGCCGCAGTATGGATCAATAAAGTTCGCAAACGTGCAACCAATGCGGTTAACGAAGGTCAGGTTAACGATCATCTGGTATATAACATTAAAAACCCAGTTACCAATGGTGTAGTTAATCCATTGCCTACCGTGCAAGAACTAATTGCATCCGCGCCAATAATCAACGGTGTTAAAATCGATAATATGATGAAAGCCCTTCGTCACGAACGTAGAGTTGAGTTGGCAGGTGAGCAACATCGATGGTTTGATATTATACGTTGGAATATTGGAGAACAGGTAATTAACGACCCGTTGTTTGAAGCTCCTGGCTCCTATTTCTTGCCCATACCTCAGGAAGAGATTGACAACAATCAAAATATACACAATTAGAAAAAGGTGACAATTGAAAGTTTAAGAACTACAAGAGTTAAAATTTAAGGAATAACGAAAATGAATAAATCAATTAATACCATAAAGCAAGCATCAATAAAAAGTCCTCAAATTTTAGTTGTTGATAATCAATGGCTAGCTGACCGTTTTAGGTATATAGTTTTGGCCCTTGTATTATTGCTGAGTGCGTTGCCTTTAACTGCACAACAAGTTCAAACCATCGAGCTAAACTGGGCTACATCTGCTGGAAAAATAGACTCAAGCCTATGGGGAGTTGCGGATTATGAAATACAATCGCCCGAAAATGTTAGCGATGAAGGTTACACGCAATATATGCAGAAAATTGATCCAGCTCTTATTCGGATTCACCGTTCAACTTTAGCATCGAAATGGACAAGTGCAGAAACTGAAACTTGGGATAGTGCGTACATTGTTGAATGCTTTAATGCGGCAAAACTTGCTTATGGTGATGCCAAAGTTATTTACAATCCAATTCCCAAATGGCCCGATTGGTTAAGCGAGGAGAATGTGGCCAATACCGAAGTGGAAAACAAGATTATTGAGCTGTTTGCCAGCATTGCAAGGATTGTAAAAAACAGCGACATCAGGGTTGATTATTGGGAACTTTTTAACGAACGTGATAACAGCTACGATGATGCGGGACAGATGAATAGCTTATACAATTTTTACAATAGGGCATACGATACCATTAAAACGGTATTGCCCGAAGCGAAAATTGGAGGTCTGGCCTTTACTCATCCAAGCTCAACGTGGATTTCGGGTTTTCTTAGTAAGTGTGAAGGTAGATACGACTTTATATCGTGGCACAATTATTCAAATGGTCCAGATAATAAACCCAACAACTACGTCTTGCTAACTGACAGGGTTGCTTCGATTGAACTTCAGGCAAAAGGGGTTATTAATCAGCTTAAATCAAGAAATTTACAGGATAAGGTTGAAACATTTCTGACTGAATTTAATATTCAATGGAGCTGGGATCCGATAGAAGAGCGTCATGCCAATTTTGCAGGTGCAATGTTTGAGGCTTGTGTAATTAACCGCTTGGCATATTTGGGGGTAAGCGGTGTAACTGTTTGGCATAACAAAGGCAATGCCTACGGGTTAATTGATGCTAACAATAACATGCGTGCTACTGGCATTCTTTACTCATGGGGAAACCGCTATTTAACAGGAAATAGACCTACCATAGTTGAACAGCCGGGCAATGATAAAATTGAGGTAATAGCCACACAAAATACAAATGGAAATCAATCGGTACTGTTAATAAATAAGCAAGCCACTTCGGTTTCAATTTCTGTATCATCATTGGCTATCCCCGGTGAATCGTTACGTGTTTTGGTAATTGATGAGCAAAGTTACATGCCTTATCCAATTTCAATTGTAAATGATATTATTGAGTTAGCACCAATGTCGGCAACGCTTGTAACCAATGCACCTGTAAGTGATATCGTGAAGCCTTCAAAGCCAGAACTTAGTGGTTTTACACAAATAAATAGTGCTTCAATAGAAATTAGCAATCTTATGGATAATGCATCATTAGCAGGATTCAAATTTTATCTCGACAATGCTTTTTGGGGGTTTTATTCCAACAAAAGCAAATTAGAAATTGGAGGGCTGGAAATGGCAACGGAATATTCATTCTATGCTGTTGCCTGCGACGAAGAGGGTAATGAATCGGAAACTAGCGAGGTGTTGGTTTTAACCACAAAATCAGACATAATAGGACCCACAGTACCTGGTCGGTTCAAAGTAAACGATATTGGAAACAACGAACTCGAATTAAATTGGAATGCATCATTAGATAATAGTGGAGTGGCTGGTTATGTTATTGTTGCGCAAAATCAGGTAGTCGATACAATTGAAACAACAAGCTATATTTTCAATTACACAGGCATCGTTGGAAATTTGATAATTGGCGTTTATGCCTTCGATATATTTGGAAATATCTCAGATTCTGCTGAAAAACAATTAATGGTTATTGGTAATGTTACCGATGTGACTGAATTGGAAGAGGCGAAATTTGTTTGCTATCCAACATTAATCTCTAAAGAAAACCCAAGCTTCAAAGTTATGAATGCACAATCGAAACTGTTTATAATAGATTTAAATGGGCAACAAATTCAATACACTGTGATGAATGTAAGAAATGGATTACAAGACATACGACTAAAGAACGTAGATCCTGGAGTTTATTTGGTGACAAGCATAAACAGAAACAGTAAAACAATTCAAAAAATATTAATCTACTAAATTAATGAATTATGAAAGCGACAATTTTAACTGTATTTATGATTGCAACAATGTTTTGTTCGGTGTGGGTTAGCGCCCGTGCGCAAGACAATCAAGCACCGCCAGCTCCGGGCAATTTGATCCTAATGGAGAAAACTCACAACTCAATAACCATTAAGTGGGACAATGTTTCCAATGATGGTGGAATGATGGGCTATTTGGTTTTTATTGATGGGGCTCAGGAGCCTGACACTATCAAAATTGGAGACTTTGTTTCTTATACCGACGACTATCCAAAGTTGCGAACAATTGGGAATAATTCTGATCATCGTACATTGTACTATACAGGTTATGATTTAGATCCAAACACATCCTATTTATTTGAAGTTGCTGCCATTGATTCGGCATTGAATGTTTCTTCTAAAAGTCCTTCCATCCAACTTACTACTGAAGCGTCAGCCCAATCAGGAAAACTAGTTTTGTATCCTTCCGATGATGCTACAATTATTGGCGGCTCAGGCAACTACATGACCTTTAATACAGGAGATTGGCCATTGCTTTTTGTTCGTTCAGTTGAGAATTTTGATGGATGGCAAGGTGGCGGTCGTCCTTTTGTTAAATTTGATATTTCAAAAGTAGAAGGAACGATTACCAGCGCAAAACTCAGGATGTTTGCCAATATGTATCGCTCTGTTGATTGGTACGATGCCGTTTATGATATATGGCTTGCCTTTTACAAAGTTGGAGCCGATTGGAATGAGAAAGACATTGTGTTTGCAAATGTACCCGATGAAGATATCGGTGCTGATTTAGAAGGTGACACTGAAAAGGATGCCATACTTAACCGCGATACGGTGGCTTTATATACACCGGTTAGTTTAATGAAATTTACCAACAATCCTGCAAAACTTGGAATTCCTGCTCCCAGCGATGGTGGAAATATCGATTTCACATGGCACGAGGCCAATTTCAAACCCTATATGGATGCTGAAATAGCCAACAATGCCAACGAAATTTCATTCACAATTGTTGATACCACATTTGCAAAATACAGCTATGTAAAAATTTTCTCGAAGGATGCTCCCGCAAACCGTTTACAGCTTGTGTTAGAAGGTACGTTTACCGGCTTGAACGAAATTTCATTGAAAAATAAAATGAACATCTATCCAAATCCGGTTTCTCAAGATCAAGTATTTTGTTTTGAGGCTATGGAAGTGGACAATTATCAGTTGCAAATTTTTGATGTAGCCGGCAAGTTGAGATACACTAGCAACATTAAGAACACGAATAAAATTAGCTTCAATGTCAGCGGAATTGGCTTACAAAGAGGTATGTTCATCATGAAAGCGACGAACTCAAAAGGAGAATCGGGAGCTATTAGTTTCATAGTGGATTAGTTTGAACAGTTAGTGTTGAATTGATGCCGACAAAATCAGTCGGCATCAACTTCTATATTTTTTTAAGCTCTTATTTGATTATTGATGCGGGGAAAATACATGCATATGCGAACAGAATTAAAGAACAAAAAACAATATTTCATAGGGTCAGCCCAAATAATGCTGGTTGCATCAATATTGCTTATTTTCATGCAGTGCAATCAATGTAAAGAAGTTGATAGTGATTTGAGCATCGAATGGGAAACTCGCATTGGAGAAGTGCCTGTTGAGTTATGGGGCGTAAATGATTACGAAGTAACCGACTTAATATCAGTTAAAGATTCGCTCTATAAAGCTCGAATGCAAGCTATTAAACCATCACTTGTAAGGGTGCATTTTGCCTACATAGCCGATGAGTTTACCGATTCAATTGCCCGTACATGGGATGAGGAATTAATTGTAGATTGTTTTAAACATGCTGCTGAAGCTTTTGGAGATGCAAAAATCATGTTGAATCCAATAGCCAAATGGCCCGAATGGTTGTGCGATAAAAACTTGGTATTAAACCAACAGCAAGAAAATGAACTTGTACAGCTTTTTGTCGATTTTCTGAAAATCATTAAGCGTAATAACATACGGGTTGATTATTGGGAAATACTGAATGAGCGTGAAAATCTCTATTACAAAGCAGGCAAGCTTCCACAATTGTGGAGTCTCTTCAATCGTATAGTAAGGGAATTTAGAAAAATAGAGGCGGATATTGTAATTGGCGGCCCCGGTTTAACCTACCCAAAAGAACCCCACTTTTCAATGTTTTTGGACTCATGCATTCACAACATCGATTTTGTAAGTTGGCACAATTATGCGTCGCCTAACCCTACTACATCCAACACCTTTATTTTAAACAATGCGGTTTCAACTATTGATTCATTTGCCAATTATGTAATAGAACAGGCAAAGTTGCGAAATGCAAAACACGAAATGCAATACTTCTTAACTGAGTTAAATATTCAATGGACCTGGAGTCCTATTGAAGAAAGACATGCCAACCATATTGGTGCACTTTACATGGCTTTGGTAGTTGAAGAGTTAGCAAAATATCCAATTAATGGTGTAGCCATGTGGCATTTTAAAGGCAATTCGTATGGTATTATTGATAAAGACAACCATATGCGCACACCTGCTTACTTGTACCAATGGGGCAATGAGTTTATTTGGGGGGACCGCTTTCAATCCTCGCTAAGTAGCAATGTTGTTGAAAATGATCTGAAAATTATGGCAGTTAAAAACTCATCGGGAAAATCAGTACTGGTAATTAACCGTTCAAAAGCAAATCAATATCAAATAAATCTTAATGCGATTGGCTTTAATAGCAATGCGTTGGTACAACTTATCGATGAGCAGAATCAAACTCCATTAACAATTACTGGACATGTTATTACAGTACCAAAACATGCGCTGCTATTTATCTCTGAGGCCCTTAAATAAACATTAACAATCAATCATTTTAAATCTTTTATTTATGAAACAACTATTTTTACAATCAAAATTTGGAATGCTTTTACTATTGGCCTTGCCAATTGCAGGTTCGGTAATGGGAAGCAATTCTATCAAAATCACCTACGATGGTGATCAAACGTCAGACGAACATCAAACAGCCATTTTTAGTGACGCTGTTACTGCGATTCAGGGTAGTGGATTATTGGAACTTGAGGTGAGCAACTTGGCCGATCAATCATCCTTTTATACTATTGAATTAAGCCAGGCAATGGATATAAGCTCGGATGCTAACATCTGGGCAAGCATTAAATCAGACACACCATTGCAAAAGCTTGGGGTTAAGTTGGAAGATATTAATGGTAACAGTACAACCGGTAATTCCTCAAGCGATCAATTTTACTTGCCTGGTGAAGCTTTACGCTTTTTGAATTACTCATTCAGCAAAGGATCCAATGTGCAGCCAAGTTTATTGTCCGAAATGGAAACCAATAACGTAGATGGTACTCAAATTAAAAAAATTGTATTCTTCAATAATTCAGGTGCCGAATTTTCCGGTAAGATCTGGTTTGATAACATGATGCTTGGAAGCGAAGACATAAGTAATGGGGCTGAAATAACGGGTTCTACATGTTATTTACCGTTTAATGGAAATCGTCAGTTTGGCAATGGTTTAGCAGGCATTGCAATGGATAGTAACGGGAAAATTGGTATCGCTCAAAACAACGAGCTAATGATTTCAGTTACCGACTTATTAGGAGCGAATTCCTATCAAGGTGTGTTCATTTTTGAGAATCCATTGGATGTTTCAAATGGCAATGCTGTGTTTAATTACAAGGCAAAAAGCGATATTCCAATTACCTTGTTATTTCGTTTTGAGGATGTGAATGGAAAACGTGTCGATTTAGTTGAATCGGCAATGGAAATTACGGAGCTTATGGAAAGTTATGTATTCGATGTAAATAATCGCTTACTGTCAAATCCTGATTTTGATGCTACACAAGTAAAGGAATTCCAAATTCGCAAGCTGAGTGCCGATGGTGTTAATGGAACGGTTGTGATTGATGACTTTAACTTAGGAATACCTTATTTCAACGTTTACGCAAACGATTATTCAGGTGATATTTCGGATGCTACACAAACCAGTAATTTTGACGAAAGTGTTTTGGCAACACAGACCAATGGCCTACTGCAATTAGCTATTACAGGTATTCAAGATCAAGCATCAATCTATACCGTTGATTTCACTAAACCTTTAGATATTTCTTCTGATCCAAATATTCGAATGGTAGTTAAATCGGATGCTATACTTACAAAATTGGGTGTAAAACTAATTGATGCGGATGGAAACTCCACTTCGGGGAATTCTAGTAGTGATAAATTTTACTTGCCAGCTCAGGATAAGTTTCTAAACCATTCATTTAGTGCAGGGTCAAATGGGCAAGCATCAATTCAAAAAGAATTAAGTGCATACAATGTTGATGGCACTGCCATTAAAAAAATCGTATTTTTTAATAATTCGGGAGCCGAATTTACCGGAAATATAACCATTGATTATTTACAATTGAGCACTGAAGATACTGAAAACGGAGCTATGTTAACCGATACCTCATTTTATGCACCTTTTAACGGACAGCGGCAGTTTGGTAATGGAATAGCCGGGATTGGAATGGACTCTAATGGTAAGATTGGAATAGCACAGGATGATGAACTTTACATATCAGTTAACGAACAACTGGGAGAACAATCGTATCAAACAGTTATTGTATTTGACAAGGCACTTGATTTGTCAAATGGTAATAGTTACATTGAGTTCAAAATGAAAGCGGATGTTGAAATGGAAATGTTGTTGCGTTTTGAAGACTTTGATGGAGATCGTGCCGATTTGGTAGGCTTCGTTTCAACGCCATCTGTTAATTTTTCAACTTTAAGATTTGATGTAAATCATCGCTTTAGCTCACATCCAAATTTCAACGCTGATCAAATTAAAGAGTTTCAAATTCGGAAAATAAGCTCTGGAAGTGTTAACGGAACTGTGGTTATTGATGATCTTCATTTAGGAATGCGCGATCAAGAGGCTCCTACTGCACCAGCTAGTATTTTACTTGAAGAAGTAACCGACACAACAGCAATTGTTCGTTGGGGCGACGCCATTGATAATTTTGACTATGTAGCTTACCATGTTTATGTAAATGGCGAAAAAGTGAATGTTACCACATTAAACGAATACAAGCTAAATGATATGGAAGGTGAGGTTGACATTGATGTTTACGCACTCGACCGTGCGGGTAACTCATCAGAGCCTGCAAATATAAAGCATAAATTCAGAGACCAATCGACTAGCGTTTCTGAACTAACTAGCAGTATTCGTTTTTATCCAAATCCAGTTCGTGAAATTCTTACCTTAGAAAGTTCAGAGGCTATTCAGGCAATTGGTGTTTATAATATTGTAGGAAAAAAAGTTAATTGTGATGTGTTTATTAATGGAACAACTGCCAAAATTTACATGACTCAACTTAATGACGGATTGTTTGTGGTTGAATGCATTAATGCTAAAAATACAATCACCAGACGCATTGTAAAACAATAAAAATTAGTTGTAGAAAGAATTTAAAAAGAGGTTATTCTTAAGGGAATTCCTCTTTTTTATTTATGAAGTATGGGTGGCTGTTGAATCCTTTTGTAAATGTCTTTATTGAATTATATGCTGCCTTTGAAATAGAAATATTCTTACTAAGGAAAGTAGGTAGATAATTACAATAAATTATTTAATAAATAATACTATGAGAATAAAGAACAATATTTTACGATTAATTGGCTTGTCTGTTTTAACAATTATTTTAGGATGTGAGTCACAACAGGCCTCAAGATCAATAGAAGCAGATGTTATTATATATGGAGGAACCTCAGCTGCCGTAACTGCTGCAGTTCAAATTGCTAGAATGGACAAATCAGTTATTATAGTTTGTCCTGACAAACACTTGGGAGGAATGACATCTAGTGGACTTGGATTTACAGATACTGGTAATAAAGATGTAATTGGAGGGATTACTCGAGAGTTCTATCAACGAGTATTTGACCATTATCAGAAAGAGGAATCATGGAAATGGCAGGCCAGAGAAGAATATGGTAATATAGGACAGGGTACACCAGCAATTGACGGAGATAAAAGAACGATGTGGATATTTGAGCCCCATGTTGCTGAACATATATTTGTTGACTTTTTGAAAGAAAATAATATCAGAGTAGATAAAGACCAATGGCTGGATAGAGAAAGTGGAGTAAAAATGACTAATGGTAAAATATCTTCTATCACTATGTTAAACGACAAAACATATAGCGGAAAAATATTTATCGATGCAACGTACGAAGGTGACCTTATGGCTGCGGCTGGTATAAATTATCATGTTGGACGAGAGGCAAATAGCGTTTATAACGAAGAATGGAATGGCATTCAGGTAGGTGTTTTGCATCACGGGCATCATTTTGGTAATAGGAAAATAAGCCCTTACACTATCCCTGGTGATTCCTCCAGTGGTGTTTTGCCAAGAATTTCGACCAATAATCCTGGAAAAAAAGGAGATGGAGATCATAAAATTCAAGCATATTGTTTTAGAATGTGTTTGACAAAATTAAAAGATAATCGAGTGGCTTTTGAAAGACCAGAAAATTATGATTCAACTCAATACGAATTATTGATACGAATATTAGAAGATGGGTGGAAGGAAACTTTTAGAAAATTTGATCCAATACCTAATTACAAGACGGATGTCAACAATCACGGACCATTTAGTTTTGATAATATAGGCATGAACTATGACTATCCAGAGGCCTCGTATGAGAGAAGATCGGAGATTATTAAAGAGCATGAGACTTACCAGGAAGGTCTACTTTACTTTTATGCAAATGATTCACGTATTCCATATGAGATAAAGGAGGAAATGAATAAATGGGGACTAGCAAAGGATGAGTTTAACGACAATGGCAACTGGCCTTATCAGATTTACGTAAGGGAGGCTAGACGAATGATTGGTGAATTTGTGATGACAGAAAACGAAGTGCTGGGAAAACACAAAGTCTCAAATCCGATTGGGATGGGTTCTTATACAATGGATTCTCACAATACTCAGCGGTATATCACTCCCGAAGGCTATGTTCAAAATGAAGGTGATATAGGAATATATGCGGAACAGCCATACCAAATTGCAATGGGTTCCATTATGCCTAAAAAAGAAGAATGTCGAAATTTACTGGTGCCTGTTGCGGTTTCAAGTTCACATATCGCTTATGGATCTATTCGTATGGAGCCTGTTTTTATGATAATTGGACAAAGTGCAGGTATTATTGCGTCAATGTCAATCGAAGATGAGATAGACATTCATAAATTGGATTATAGCAGAATAAAAACAAAACTAATTACAGAAGGACAGGTTCTAAATTATAGAAAGAAGTAACTACTTGCGACAATACACTATTTATACCATAAATTTTGTTGCTGACGCAATACAAAAATTACGTAACCTGTAGCAATGTGTTATAATTTATTCATAAATAATACAAAGGCTAACAAAATATAATTATGAAAAAATATCGTAGAATTATTTTTATATTCCTATCGTTAATAATATTTAATCCGCTTTTTTCTCAAAGTGTAATTGATAAAGTAAATCTGTTTATCTGTACAGAAGGCGATCACGGACAATTAGATCCTTCAGCTACTGTGCCATGGGGAATGATTAAAGTTGGTCCAGATACAGATCCTGGTAATCATAGTGGATATGATTACAGTGCTATCAAAATAAAAGGGTTTTCACACAACCGGATTGGAGGAGTAGGTTGCAGCGGAGCTGGTGGAAATCTTCGGGTACTGCCAGGGTTGGGGGATAGTAATATATTGAATTCTTTATTTGATAAAACAACTGAGATTGCTAGCCCTGGGTATTATTCGGTAATATTTAACAACAATATCAAAACAGAATTAACAGCAACCAACCATACTGCCATACATCGATATACATTTCCACAATCTGATAGTGCATTTATTAATTTTGATCTAAGCAGTTCATTTGCCGAGTTTATTAGTGCATCTGCAATTCAGCTAAATAAGCAGGAATTTACAGCTAGCATTTCTGCTAAAAACGTATGCAACAGAGGTAGATACACCGCACATTATCATGTAAAATGCAACAAAGAAGTATTGCAGGTTAAAAAAATGGATGACCAACTCAGGTTTCAGTTTAAAACTGATAAAGACGAAGTTGTTGAACTGTATGTGACAGTCTCCTCAATTAGTACAGATGATGCTCAGCAGGAATGGTACACTACCCAAAATAAGTTGAGTTTTCAAGCTGTTTTAAATGAAGCAAGAGTGAAATGGACCAATTTGCTTTCTAAAATTGAAGTGGAAGGAAAAGAAGAATACGTGCAGCTCTTTTATACACATTTATATCACCTTTTCCTGAATCCAGTTGAAACCAGCAATAGGAATGGGCAGTTTAAGGCAACAAATGGAGAAATTCACACTTCAGAGGATTACACTCATTACGACACATGGTCGATGTGGGATAACTTTCGGAATAAATTTAGCATCTATTCGTTGATTATACCTGAAATTTCTACGGATATCTGTCGCTCCCTCGAAGATCTGTATCGATACGGAATACCATTTTGGAGTGGGTATAACGAAGCTGCACCTACAGTTAGGACAGAACATAGCATCATTACCTTGTTGGATTTTTACACCAGGGGGATAACGGATTTTGATGTGGATTTTATTTACAACAGCATGTGTGTTGAAATAGATAAAATTCCAGAGGGTGCACCAGATGCAATATTAGA
Organism: Saccharicrinis sp.; assembly: GCA_024635555.1. GTDB lineage: Bacteria > Bacteroidota > Bacteroidia > Bacteroidales > Marinilabiliaceae > Saccharicrinis. Next base: position 610 of record JAGXIO010000077.1, on the reverse strand, counting down.
GAAATCATATGATTTCTGGGTATTATCCGAGTTTGCACGTTTATTAAATAAACCTGAAGATCAAAAGGTTTTCCTCGATCAAGCCATGAAATACCAGGAAACATGGAACAAGTATTTTTCAGTGATGGACAAAGAGTCAGATGTTATGCATGCAAAAGGATTGTATGAAGGAACAATCTGGCAATATCGTTGGCATGTACAGTTCGATATTGAAGGTCTTATCGGTTTATTTGGCGGAAAAGAAAATTATACGAAACAACTTGAATATTTTTTTGATAATAACCTGTATAACCATGGAAATCAGCCTGATATTCATGTGCCATTCATGTTTAACTTTGGTGATAAACCTTGGTTAACACAACAATTGGTAAATAAAATTTTAACTAAAAAAATGTATCAATATTATGGAACTCATCGTAAATGGGAAACTCCTTATTTTGGGCATATTTACAGTGCTAAACCAGCTGGATACATTCCTGAAATGGATGATGATGAAGGAACCATGTCGGCTTGGTATGTTTTAAGCTCTATGGGCCTATATCCTGTAACTGTTGGTAAACCTGAATTTCAGTTGTCATCACCAATTTTTAGTAAAATAGTGATTCACCTG